>CABSBF010000007.1 GCA_902475855.1 uncultured Eubacteriales bacterium | reverse complement strand
GGGCATGCCCCAAGGGGGCTAGTGCATACCACCGGCACGGCCGGTGGTTATGATTGTTATTTGCAAGAAGCCACCGGCCGCTGATGCAGGCCGGTGGCTGTATTTTCAGTTGTTGATTCTATGGTGGGCGGTAGGACTGGTTGCGTCCAGCGGGAGGAAGGTATAGCCGTTGGCAAGGCCCCAGACGATAATGCGTTCTACGGCGGCTACGCTGAAGCCCTTGATGTCGTGCTGCAAAACGATGGACACATTGTGACTGCGCATTCCTGCCGTGACATTTTCAAATACCTGATCGGTGCTGGTCGTCTCTCCGGCGTCGCCACTGGAAACGTTCCAGTCAAAATACTGATAGCCCATATCGGTCAGTGCCTGCGCCAGGCGCGTCATAATGCCGGGATTGAAGCGGCTGACCGTGTTAGAGCTGCCGCCAGGGAAGCGAACCAGCGTCGTTTCCTTGCCGCTCAGGGCAACGATCGCGTCCTGCACCTTTTGCAAATCGGCGAAATAAGCCTCTTCGCTGGAGTAGATGGTCGAATACTTGTGTGTCGCGCTGTGGATGCCGACGCTGTGCCCCTCCTTCAGTTCACGGGAGATGAGGTCGGTGTAGCCGATGTTGACGATGAAGAAGGTTGCTTTGACATTGTACTTTGCCAGGACGTCCAGCAGTTCGGCAGTGTACTTGCTGGGGCCGTCGTCAAAGGTGAGGTAGACGACCTTGCTGCCCGGCGCAACGGTGTCCGGCTGGCGGATGGCGCTGACGTGTACAATACGCGTTTTCTCCGCTTCGTTGCCGAAGCTGTCAACGGCGCGGTAGGTAATGGTGTAATCTCCGGCGCGGTAAATATCCACGCTGCCCTCCACGGTCATCTTTTCCGTGATGTCACCGTCGCGGTTGTCTATTGCGGTGGCGCCGGGGTCGGTAAAGGGCGTGCCTGCCTTGATGGCGATTTCCGCATCGCCTGCCAGTTTGATATCCGGCGGTGTGACATCCTTGTAATTGATCGTGCGGACGCACTGGGCGGTATTGCCCGCGCGGTCGGTGACGGAGTAGTAGACCTTGCCGTCCTTTTCTTCCCGCTGCACCTGCGCGGTCAGGTCGCCGTCGCACAGGTCGACGGCGGAGTAGCCATCTTCCAGGTAGGGTGTGCCGGGGGTAGTGTAACTGTCTTCTTTTTCAACGAGCGTCAGCTCCGGCGGGAGGGTATCCTGCACCGTGACGGTGCGGCGAGCCAGACCGTGCCAGAAGAGAAAACCGGCGGTGTAGGTTACGGTCTGCTCTCCGGTGCGTTTATCATTTATGCTGCCGGATTTCTGCACGTCCAGCGGGAAGCCTTTGCGGAAGACCAGAGAACCGCAGAAGCGTGCCTGCGCACCCTCTTCGGTGTAGGTGTCCACGCCGCATTCCAGCGTCTGTGCCGCTTCTCCGTCAAGCTGCACCTGAACGGAAAAACGGTTAATTCCGAGGAAAAAGCCGGCTGCCAGCAAAAGTGTCAGCAGAGGGATGAGAAGGCCGAGCACAAGTCCCTTATGAGATTTCTTTTTCATGGAAACTCCTCTGTTTCTATATGGTACTATTTTTGACGTACTGGGAGTGAAAACGTTCCGCAGCAGAGAAAAAACATCGCCTGCTGCGGAACGCTTTTATAAGCATGTTAGGCATCCGGCGTCTGCCATTCGTAGCCCTCGGAAATCAGGTCATTCGCTGTCAGAAGGGACAGCTCAGTCTGTTCCAGTTCCAGAGAGCGCATCAGGTCGACGAAATATTCTTCGCCGTCTATCATCAGCCGGTTCCATGCGCGGCTTTCGCCGCCGCGCGTGCCTTCGATGATAGTGCAGGTCATTTTTGACTGTTCGCACTCTGCGTAAACCACGGAGGCAAAGCCGAGACTGCTGGCCAGCCGATTCTTAAGAAGCTGGTAGACAGGACGGTCGGAGGTGGATTCCGCAACGGTGTAGTCGATGCGGGAAAGCAGATAGCGCTGTAGATTCTGCATTCGCTCGCGGTCGTCCTGCCCGGAGCGGACATAGGCCGAGGCGGAGGAGAGCAGGGTCGAGGAGGATTTCTGCATACTGCGCATCTCGTCTCTCGTTGCGGCATAGGTGAAGTGCAGTTCCAGAATCCGTGTCTCGCCCTCCTGCGGATAGACGCTTGCAGACACCTCCGGCAAAACCGGAAGCTGCGCGGGCGCATGCAGGCACAGAGCGCGGATCCGTGCGATGAAATCCGCGTCCTCGTAGTCACGGATACGCAGAGTCAGTGCAGAGTCGAAATTGAGCAGGGAGGTTCGGATCTTTTCCATTGCACCGGAAAGACCGCTCACCGTAACGATTGCATCGATCTCCGAGGCGGAGCGCCGAAAGACCAGCCGCACCTCCAGGGTGCCATAGACCGGGGTGCCGCTCATTTCAGCATCGGCGTAGTCCACGGCATACGCACCGATGGGATCCTCTTCTGAGAGATAGCGCATGGTTTCGTCCAGATCGGAATAGAGATCGCCGGAGTAATTACGGACATAGATCGTTCCCAGTTCCGTCCAGTCACGGACGAAGGAGAGCACCGTGCCGCGCAGCTCGTTGCGGTTGGTGACCACCGGCGGCGTATCCTCCTGCGCCGGCTGTGTTGCCGAGGGCGCGGGCTCGGAATGTGGCTCAACGGAATAATAGTCGTTCTTGATGATTTTCTCACAGCCGGCCGCAGCCGCCAGCAGCGCCAGCAGCAGAAGCACGAGCACGAAGCGCTTCATAATCCGCCCCCCCTTTCTTCAGTCCTTGTTACAATTCATTGCGGTCATAACGTTTGAAGCCGTCGCCCAGCACCTGATGTGCATCCTGCAAAATAATGAAGGCCGACGGGTCAATGGACATGACCAGATCCTTGAGTTCGGCGAGCTGCTTGCGCTTGACCGCGCTCAAAAGGACAAATTTGTCGCTGCGCAGGTAAAAGCCCTGGCCGCGCAGGAGCGTCACACCGCGGTCAAGCTGTGTATCAATGGCCTGTGCGATCTCCTCGTAGCGGTCGGAAATGATCAGTGCGACCTTGGCGTAATCCATGCCGTAGACCACCTTGTCCAGCACGGTGGAGGACAGAACCAGCGTGATGATGCTGTAGAGGGTATTGTTGAACTCACGGTAGACGATGCCGGTGGCGACGGCGGTGCAGAGATCCATGCACAGCAGGATCTTGCCGATGGGGAAGTTGCGGAACTTCAGCTTCAGAAGCCGCGCGACGATATCCACACCACCGGTGGAAGCGCCGGCGATAAAGACAAAGCCAAGGCCGCCGCCGATGATGACGCCGCCGAAGATGGCCGCAATCAGCGGATCCATCTGCGGGACGGGGAGAATTCTGGCAAAAAGGTCAAAACCGACGGAGGTGACGACCATGCCAAGAAGGCTCCCAAAGAAAAACAGCTTGCCGATTTTTCGGTATCCAAAGAAGAACAGCGGCAGGTTGATCATCATGCTCAGGATACCGACAGTGAGAAATTTGGATTTTGTGGCATAGACGATGAGCATCGCAACGCCGGATACACCGCCGCAGTTGATGCCGGCCGGCTCCAGAAAGAGGTCAAAGCCCAGGGAGAAGATCGCGCTGCCCGTGACGATCATGAGAAAATTGCGCAGCAAAAGACGAACATCGGTTCCTTTTTTCATCTGTCATATCTCCATTACGATCTGTTTTTCCTCCGCGTCCTCCTCGCGCAGCAGCGCGCCGGCGGCGGGGATGGTACGGGTGCGATAGCGGGCGGCGTTGACAATGCCGCTGTCCTCCAGACGTACGGCGCGGTCACACAGCGCCTTGCGTTTGAGCGTCAGTACGGCGACGCCCTGCGTGCTGCGGGTGGTTTTGGCGGCGAGCTGCGCCGTGGAGAAGATCAGTGCGCGTCCCTCAGTGGAGTACAGTGCAAGCTGCACATCCTCCTTGAGCAGGAAGACCGCTTTCAGGGGACTCTTGTCCGAGTAGGCGCCGGTGAGCTTGCGGCGGTTGGACTTGGTTTGATAGGCGGAAAGTTCCACCTTGGCGACCTTGCCGTTTTCAAAGACGAATCCGAGGCTGCCGGTGTAGTCGCCGGGGAAACAGACGTCGATGACGTTTTCTCCCTCGTCGAAACCCAGCTTGGTCGGCAGATAATCGCCCAGAAGCGAGGCTTTACCGTCGTCGAAGTCTGCGCAGCGGGCCTTGTAGACCTGATAGCGGTCGGTAAAGACCAGAAGCTCGGCGGCGTTTGTGGTTTCACAGGTGAATTTGAGCGCGTCGCCCTCCTTGAAGCGCTGCTCGCCGGACATCCGCAGCGACTGTGCCGTAATTTTCTTGAAGTAGCCCTCGCGGGAGACAAAGACCGTGACGGGGTAGTCCGGGATGGCTTCCTCCTCCTCGGGCTCGTCCAGCTCATGGTCGTAGACGATGCCGGTGCGTCTGTCCTTTCCGTATTTCTCCGCGATGGATTTCAGCTCCTCCACGATCACGCCGCGAATGCGCTTTTCGCTGGCCAGCAGCTCCTCCAGATCGGCGATCTCGGCCGCAAGGGAATCGACCTCCTGCGTGCGCTTGAGAATGTATTCCTTATTGATGTTGCGCAGCTTGATCTCCGCGACATATTCCGCCTGGATCTTGTCTATGCCGAAGCCTATCATCAGATTGGGCACGACCTCCGCGTCGGATTCCGTTTCGCGGATGATACGGATAGCCTTGTCGATGTCGAGCAGGATGCGCTTGAGGCCCTTGAGCAGGTGGAGCTTTTCGGCTTTTTTGCGCTTCTGAAAATAGACCCGGCGGCGTACGCATTCCGTCCGCCATGCCGTCCATTCCTCGATGATCTCGCGCACGCCCAGCACGCGCGGCATCCCGGCAATCAGAATGTTGAAATTGCAGGCAAAGCTGTCGAGCAGCGGGGTGGAGCGGAAGAGCTTCTGCATGAGCTTGTCCGGATCGACACCGCGCTTGAGGTCAACCGTCAGCTTCAGGCCGGACAGGTCAGTTTCGTCGCGCATATCCGCGATCTCGCGGATCTTGCCGGCCTTGATCAGCTCGGAAACCTTGTCGATGATGGCCTCAGTTGTGGTGGTGTAGGGAATCTCAAAGATTTCAATGAGGTTTCCCTCTTTGACATAGCGCCAGCGGGCGCGCACCTTCACGGAGCCGCGTCCCGTGCGGTAGACCTCCGCCATTTCGGCGGCATTGTAGAGAATTTCTCCGCCTGTCGGGAAGTCCGGCGCCGGCATCAGCTCCAGAAGGTCGCAGTCGGGATTTTTGATCCAAGCGGCCGTCGCGCGGCAGACCTCGCGGAGGTTGAAGCCGCAGATGTTGCTGGCCATGCCAACGGCAATGCCCGTATTGGCCGAAACCAGCACGTTCGGGTAGGCCGTGGGCAGCAGCACCGGCTCCTTCATGGTGTTGGAATAGTTGTCCACAAAATCGACCGTTTCCGAGTCGATGTCACGGAAAATCTCTGCGCAGATCGGCTCCAGCTTTGCTTCGGTGTAACGCGAGGCGGCGTAGGCCATATCGCGCGAATAAACCTTGCCGAAGTTGCCCTTGGAATCGACAAAGGGCGCAAGCAGCGCCTCGTTGCCGCGGGCAAGACGCACCATGGTTTCATAGATCGCGGCGTCGCCGTGGGGGTTTAAGCCCATGGTCTGGCCGACGATGTCCGCCGATTTGCGCCGTGCGCCGTTCAGAAGCCCCATTTTGTACATCGTGTACAGCAGCTTCCTGTGCGAGGGCTTGAAGCCGTCGATCTCCGGGATCGCGCGCGAGACGATGACAGACATCGCATAGGGCATATAGTTGACCGTCAACGTGTCCGTGATGGGCTGCTCCAGCACTTCCGCGTGCAGACCTTCTACATTGGCCGGGGCGAGCTTCTTCTGCTCCGGTTCTTTTTTCTTTCTTGCCATAAAACTGTCGCCCCTCCTTTACGAAAGATCAGCCAGATCAAGATACTGGCTGCCGTTTTCAGCGATATAATCCTTGCGCCCGGCGAGATTGTCGCCCAGCAGCAGGTCAAAGTAGAGGGCGGTTTTCTCCGCGTCCTCCGGCATGACCTTGATGAGCCGCCGCGAGGCGGGGTTCATGGTGGTCAGCCACATCATTTCCGGCTCATTTTCGCCAAGACCCTTCGAACGCGCGACGGTGCTTTTCTGCCCGTCGAGCTTATTGAGAATCTCAGCCTTTTCTTTTTCGGTGTAGGCAAACCACGTCTTGTCCTTTGTTGTGATCTCAAAGAGCGGCGACTCGGCGATATACACGTAGCCCTCGCGGATGAGCGTCGGCACGAGGCGGTAGAGCATGGTCAAAATCAGTGTGCGGATCTGATAGCCGTCCACGTCGGCATCGGTGCAGATGATGATCTTGTTCCAGCGCAGGGCAGACAGGTCGAAGGACGCCAAATCCTTGACGTGCTTGTCCCTGACCTCCACGCCGCAGCCCATCACGCGCAGAAGGTCGGTGATGATCTCACTTTTGAAAATGCGCGCGTAATCGGCCTTGAGGCAGTTGAGAATTTTGCCGCGCACGGGCATGATGCCCTGGAATTCCGCGTCGCGCGAGAGCTTGACCGCGCCCATGGCGGAATCGCCCTCGACGATGTAAAGCTCGCGTTTTTCCGCGTCGCGGCTGCGGCAGTCAACGAATTTCTGCACGCGGTTGGAGATATCCAGATTGCCGGAGAGCTTCTTCTTGACGGTCACGCGGGCGCGCTCGGCGGTCTCACGGCTGCGCTTATTGATGAGCACCTGCTCGGCGATCTTGTCGGCCTCGACCTTGTTTTCGATGAAATAAACCTGCAAACGGCTGCGGAAAAACTCCGTCATGGCCTCCTGAATGAACTTGTTGTTGATGGACTTTTTCGTCTGGTTTTCATAGGAGGTCTGTGTGGAGAAGCAGTTTGTCACCAGCACGAGGCAGTCAGCCACGTCCTGAAAGGTAATTTTGGATTCATTCTTGACATACTTGCCGTTCTGCTTCAGGTAGGCGTCGATGGCGTAGACAAAGGCATTGCGCACCGCCTTGTCCGGTGCGCCGCCGTGCTCCAGCCAGGAGGAGTTGTGGTAGTATTCCAGGCGGCTCATGCTGCGCGAAAAGCACAGGGAAGCCGTGATCTTGACTTTATATTCAGGCTTGTCCTCGCGGTCGCGGCCCTTGCGTTCGGTTTCCCAGAACTGCGGCATGGTGAAGGCGTTGCCCTCGGTCAGCTCGGTGATATAGTCGAGGATGCCGTGCTCATAGCGGAACTCCGTCGTTTCAAATTTCCCGCCGGTCTGGTTGCGGAAGCGGAAGGTCACACCCGCATTCACGACGGCCTGCCGCTTGAGTGTGTCGAGATAGTATTCCACGGGGATGTTGATGTCCGTAAAAACTTCCAGATCAGGAAGCCAGCGGAAGCAGGAACCGGTTTTTTTACGGTCGGCCGGCTCCTTCGTCATCTTGCCGACAATATTGCCGCGCTCAAAGTGCAGTGTGTACTTGAAGCCGTCGCGGTAGATGCGCGCGTCAAAATATTTGGAGGCATACTGCGTGGCGCAGGTGCCGAGACCGTTCAGGCCGAGGCTGAATTCGTAGTTGTCGCCTGCGGTATTATTGTACTTGCCGCCGGCGTACATTTCACAGAACACCAGCTCCCAGTTGTAGCGCTGTTCCTTTTCGTTCCAGTCCACAGGGCAGCCGCGGCCAAAGTCTTCGACCTCAATGCTGTGATCCTCATAGCGCGTGACGACGACCAGATCGCCGTAGCCCTCGCGCGCCTCGTCTATGGCGTTGGAGAGAATTTCAAAAACGGCGTGCTCGCAGCCGTCAAGTCCGTCCGAACCGAAGATGACCGCCGGGCGCTTGCGCACGCGGTCGGCACCCTTGAGCGTGGTGATGCTTTCATTTCCGTAGCTTTGCTTTTTTGCCATAACCAAATCCCTCACGACATTTTTCGTACATTTTCGCACAATTATCCATTATATAGTATAAGTATAGTCATTTTCCGGGAACTTGTCAACCATGCGCTTGTAATTGCCCGGTGCATGCGGTATAATGCAGAAAACAGGAGGTGGCACTATGAAACGAATCTTTGCCCTGCTGCTTGGCTTGCTGCTCTGTCTTTCGGCGGCGGGCTGCGGCAAGGAGGAACCTTTTCCGTCAGTGGCGACGGAGCCGTCCGTGACAATGGCGCCCTCGACGGAGCCGCCGGAAACCGAACCGACCGAACCGCCGACGGAGCCGGATCCGGACGCACCCTACCGTGCGCGGGCGCAGGAAATATTGAGCGGGATGACGCCGGAGGAGAAGGTCTATCAGCTCTTTATGGTCAGGCCGGAGGCGCTGACAGGTGTGAACACCGCTACGCGTGCGGGCGAGGCAACGCAGAATGCGCTTGCAGAGATGCCCGTCGGCGGCATCGTCTATTTTGCGGACAACCTGGAAAGCGGCGAACAAACCACGCAGATGATCGCTGCGACGCAGAGCTACAGCAGACTGCCGCTTCTGATTGGTGTGGACGAGGAGGGCGGCCGGGTCGCGCGGGTGAGCATGAAACTCGGCACCACGGCCTTTGGCCCGATGGCGGACTACGGCGCGGCGGGCGACGCAGAGGCCGTGCGGCAGGTGGGTGCGACCATCGCGCAGGATATCTCGCAATTCGGCTTCAATGTGGACTTTGCCCCGGTGGCGGACGTGGTCACAAACCCCAAGAATACCGAGATCGGCGACCGCTCCTTCAGCAGTGATGCGGACGTCGCATCCCGAATGGTTGCAGCCATGACGCAGGGCTTGCAGTCCGGCGGCGTGCAGGCCTGCCTCAAGCATTTTCCGGGCCACGGCAGCACGCAGGCTGACTCCCACAAGGGAGCCTCCGTAACGGAGCGCACGCTCGATGAGCTGCGCGGAACGGAGCTCAAGCCCTTTGCCGCAGGGATAGCGGCGGGCGCGGGAATGGTGATGATCTCGCATATGTCTGCGCCGAACGTGACGGGCAGTGACGCGCCCTGCGATCTGTCGCCTGCGGTCGTGACCGATCTTCTGCGCGGCGAGATGGGTTTTACCGGCGTGGTTATTACGGATTCCCATGAGATGGGCGCGATTACGGACAGCTATTCTCCGGCGGAGGCGGCGGTGCTTGCGTTGCAGGCGGGCTGCGACATCATCCTCATGCCTGAGAATTTGAAGCAGGCCGTGCAGGGCGTAATGGATGCACTGCAAAGCGGCAGCATGACGCAGGCGCGCGTGGACGAGAGTGTCCTGCGCATTCTGACGCTCAAACTTCGTGCCGGGATCTGCGAATAAGAACGGAATAAAAAAATCCTGCGAAGATTCTTCTTCGCAGGAATTTTTATATTTATGGTTCTTCCGTCGGTTCCGGCTCCGTCGGCTCCGTGGTGGGCTCGGTCGGCGCGGTCGTCGGTGCGGTGGAGGGCTCCGTCGGCTCCGTAGAGGGTTCCGTCGGCTCCGGCTGGACAATCTTCACGATCTCCTTGTCACGGCGGGCATAGGAGGAATTGTCGATGAACTCGCAGGCGATTTCCTTGCCATCCTTGTCATACTTGTACTTGTAGGTCTTGACCTTGGCAGCGCTGTAGGGATCGACGATAACCTGACCGTCCTTGTAGCCTTTTTCTGCGGCTTCCTCGGGGGTCATTTCGACGATTTTCTCCTCCCAGCGGTTGGTGATCTGAGAATCGGACTCGAACTTGAGCGTATAGTCACGGGTTTCCGTGCCGACAAACTTCATGATGACATAGCGGCTGTTGCACTCTGCCTCGATGCGGATGGGATAGCTGGAATTGTTGCGGAACTGGTAGTCCAGGCTGCCCCAGTAAACTGTGGCGTCCATGCCCCAGGGGATATACGCGGGGACATAGCGGTGCTCGGTGCGCTCGATGACCTCCAGCTCTGCCTGCAGGGTACAGTAGTAAACGGTGGAAGCGACCTGACACACGCCGCCGCCGAGCTGATCGACGGTATCCGCACCGACATAGACGCCGGCCTCCTGGAAACCGCGCTCAGCGGTACGCTGGCCGACAACCTTATTGAACGAGAAGGTTTCGCCTGGTTTGAGGATCAGGCCGTTGATCTGCTCGCAGGCCAGCTCCAGATTGCGGGTGCGCGGCGGGTTGTAGGAGTGCGGGCTTTCCACGTAACCGAGGACATCGTGGAAGAGGGTGGCCTCCAGCTTTTCGCGGGTGTACTGCGGCTCCAGCGGCCCCATCGTGATAGTCACAGACTCGCCGGGCTTGGCGCTGTCCAGCAGCTTGACGGCTGCGGCCATTTCAAAGCCATAGCCGGTCGTACCGTCGGTGATCTCGTAGGTATCTTCATCGCACACGGCGTTGACCGGCGCGGTGCAGTAGCTGCTATAGAGCTTATCCAGATCAACCGGGGCGGGGAAGGTCTCCTGCATGGTGTACTGCTGACGGAATTCTGCCGCGACATAGGCGTCGAGAAGCTGCTGATAAAGCGCAGCGACATCGAGCTTGCTTTCCTTGGTGCCAAGAGTGATGCAGAGCGCCTTATCTGCACCGGCGGTGGCGGTTACGGTGCTCTCCGTGAGAGTGCTGCCGTATTTGTCGGCACCCGCTTGCAGAATGGAGCGAATCTTTTCCTCATTGACGCTCAGATAATCGGAGGCCTCCAGATCGTGACGTTCGGGGAGAGATTTGACCTTGAGCTGGGAGAAGAAGAGGATGGACTTGCGGCCGTAGTCGTAGGCGGCATCCACCGCGGCATCCACATCCAGCCTGACCTCTGCGTCTGCCGGGGAGATCGTGAGCTGACCCAGATAATTCAGCGGCTTGCCGTCGGCATCCAGAGGTGCATCCTCGGGGATTTTCTCCGTCGGCTCGGTCGGCTCGGTTTCCGGCTCTGTTTCGGAGGTTTCCGGTTCGGTTTCCGAATCCTCCGAGGGTTCGGTAGTTACCGGGGCTTCTGCGGCTGCGCTGGGATCCATCGGCTTGCCGAAAATATCCACAAGCTGCACATGCTCCGGATCATAGGTGGTAGTATAGAGAGGGAAGCTGCGGCCGTAGAGGTCGATCTGCATGGCGTCCTGCTCATAGAGCTTCAGACGCTCGGTGATGGCCTGCTTTGCCTGCTCCTTGGTCATGCCGCCGACATCCACGCCCGCGACATAGAGATTGCCGACGATTTTGCCATCGTCGCGCAGAAGCAGGAAGGCAGCGAAAACGCCGACAACCAGAACAACTGCGGCAATGACGCTCACCAGCAGCACGGTTTTCCGGCTGCCGGCTTTTTTCTGCGCCGGCTGCGGTTTCTTTTCAAATTTGCCCATTGATGTTCTCCTTCGTATCTTACCGCCAAAAGGCGACAATTTGCAGTATACACATATTATATCGAAAAAAGTTCAAAAAGCAACAACGTTTTCATTACGAAATCATGACTTTTTTTCGACACCGAAAGCGGCGGGCTATTTCGTGGACTGCATGAAATTCAGGAACTGCTGCGCTGCCAGCAGTGGATTTTCTCCGGCTGCGAGATTCAGCGTCAACAGGGGCTTTTCCGCGTTCGGAGAGAAAAATACCCGCTTTTTGTATTCCGGCGCACCGCAGACTGCCGCGACGGATTCCAGCGTGAACTGCGCGTAGGTGAAGCGCAGCGTCCGCCCCTTCTGCGAAATGTCGCAGATGCCTACCGCGGCTGCCTTTGCACGCAGAAGCGCAATGGCGATCAGGTTCATCACGCCCTTCGGGGGATCGCCGTAGCGGTCAACAATCTCATCAAGCAGCTCGTCAGCATCCTCCTGCGAACGCACGGCCGCCATACGGCGGTAGAGATCCATGCGCTGCTCGCCGGAGGCAACATACTGCTTGTCAATATTGGCCGTCACGTCCAGATCGGCGGTGCAGGCGACTTCTTCAACGGGTTTTTCGCCCCGCTCCTCAAGAACGGCTTCCTCCAGCAGCTTCAGGTAGAGATCATAGCCCACGGAGAGCATATGCCCCGACTGAGCCGAGCCAAGAAGATTGCCCGCGCCGCGGATTTCGAGGTCGCGCATGGCGATTTTGAAGCCGGAGCCGAACTCGGCATAGTCGCGGATGGCGTTCAGACGCTTCTCTGCGACCTCGGTCAGTACCTTGCCGCGTCGGAAAGTCAGGTAGGCATAGGCATGACGGCTGCTGCGGCCGACGCGTCCGCGGATCTGATGAAGCTGGGCAAGGCCAAGCTTGTCGGCATCCTCGATAATGAGCGTATTCACGTTCGGAATGTCAATGCCGGTTTCAATGATGGTCGTGCAGACAAGGATCTGCACCTCGCCCTCGTCCATGCGCTGCATGACGTCGCTCAGCTCCTCCTCGGACATCTTGCCGTGCGCCACGGCGATAGAAGCGTCCGGCAGCGCCTTTTTGATACGCGCGGCGCACTGTGCGATGGTTTCCACGCGGTTGTGCAGATAATAGACCTGACCGCCGCGCTCCAGCTCGCGCCGCATGGCGTCGATCAGCACCGGCTCGGCATATTCCAGCACGAAGGTCTGCACGGGGTAGCGGTCGTGCGGCGGCTCCTCAATGGTGGACATATCACGCAGGCCGGACAGCGCCATGTTCAGCGTGCGGGGGATGGGCGTTGCCGACAGGGTCAGGACGTCCACGCCGCGGGAGAGCTCCTTGAGCTTTTCCTTGTGCGTCACGCCGAAGCGCTGTTCCTCATCCACGATCAGAAGCCCGAGATCTTTGAACGCGACGTCCTTTTGCAGCAGCTTGTGTGTGCCGACAACGAGATCGAGCGCTCCGGCGCGCAGATCGGCCAGCGTTTTGCGCTGCTGCGCGGGCGTGGAAAAGCGGGAAAGCACACCGATTTCCACCGGGAAGCCGCGAAAGCGGCTGACGGCGGTGGTGTAGTGCTGCTGCGCCAGAACGGTGGTCGGCACCAGAATCGCGACCTGCTTGCCGTCGAGAATGGCCTTCATTGCCGCACGGAGCGCGACCTCGGTCTTGCCAAAGCCGACATCGCCGCACAGCAGACGGTCCATGGGCTGGGGAGACTCCATATCGCCCTTGATCTCGTCGATACAGCGAAGCTGATCATCTGTTTCAGCATAGGGGAAGTTGTCTTCAAACTCCGCCTGCCACGGCGTGTCGGCGGCAAAGGCATAGCCCATGCGGCGCTTGCGCTCGGCATAGAGCTGGATGAGGTCGGCAGCCAGCTCCTTGGCGGCGGTTTTTGCCTTCGCCTTGGTTTTCTGCCACTGGTCGCCGCCGAGCTTGTTGAGCTTGACGGGCGCATCTTCGCCGCCGCCGATGTATTTGGAAATCAGGTCGAGCTGTGTGGCGGGGACATAGAGCGTGTCGCTGCCCTGATAGGCAATTTTGACATAGTCCTTGACGACGCCGTCGATCTTCATCTGCTCCATGCAGACATAGCGGCCGATGCCGTGGTACTCGTGAACGATCAGGTCGCCCGGCGTCAGGTCGGTGAAGGAATCAAGCTTCTGGCGATTGGTCGCCTTGGCGCGGCGCTTGCGCGGCTTACGTTCACCCGTGGAGAGAAGCTGTCCCTCCGTCAGAACGGCAAAATGCAGATCGGGATATTCCATGCCAAAGGGAAGCGCACCGTCGGTGAGCAGGATCTGCCCCGGCTGCGGCAGCTTCGTCAGAGGGAAGGCGAGGAAGGCCGAGAGCTTCTTTTCACGAAGCTGCTGGGCGAGAATCTCTCCGCGGCGGCGGTTGCCGCACAGGACGAGAGAGGAAAATTCGTTTTTCTGGTAGAATTGCAGGTCAGCCGCCGCTGCGTCCAGATTGCCTCCGTAGGAGGGAAGCTGCTTGGCCGTGATGCTGATGAGCACCTTGGGCTGCAAGCCCTGCGGATAGGAGGAGGCGAGGAAAGAATCAAAAAAGGCGACAGCGCGTCCCGCAAAGCGGCTGCACAGGTCTTCCCAGTCCGCGGAGAATTCACACAGTTCGCCGCAGAGAATACCGGACTGCAGCAGACTGTCCAGCATCATGCCCTGCTCCTCAGACTGGCGCTGCGCCGCACGGCGCAGATTGCCATGGTCGCAGAAAAAAATCATGCTTTCCGCCGGGATATAGTCCGCAGCGCAGGAGAATTCCGGATAAATCAGCGACAGGTAGCGGTCGGCCGCAGCAAAGCCGGCTTCGCTGCGCAGCAGCTCAGCGTCCGTCGCAAGGGTTTTGATCAGTGCTTCGTTGGGCGTTTTGCGGCGCTTTTGCCGCGCACAGAGCGCCTCCAATTGGCCGGCAAGACCGTCCGTGCCCTGCGGATGAAGGCGGGGCAGCGTTTCCGCGACAGGAAGCAGCACCAGCTCGTCCGTATTTTCCGTGCGGCGCTGGGTGACGAGGTCGAAAAAGCCCATGGCGTCCACCTCATCGCCGAAGAACTCAACGCGCACGGGCTGATCATAGGCAGGGGAGTAGACGTCCAGAATTCCGCCGCGGACGGAGAACTGTCCTACGCCCTCGACCAGTGCACAGCGGGTATAGCCGGAGCGTACCAGACGGGCCGAGAGCTCCTCCGGCGGGCAGGTTGCGCCGGGCTTTAGCGTCAGCGCAGAGGAAAACAGCAGCGATTTCGGCATGGTGCGCAGGGCGAGAGACTCCCATGTGACGATCTGTACGGGCGTCACACCGCGCGCGAGATCGTAGAGCTGGCGCAGACGCTTGTGCTCCCAACCGCGCGAAATCGCGGAGGCATTGTAAAAAGTCAGATCACGCGAGGGGAGAATGGGCGCTTCCATGCCGAGAAAGGCGGCCAGCTCCGACTGTGTGCGCCGCGCTGCCAGTTCATCCTGACAGAGGATGACGGCGGGGCGCTTTGTATCGTGCAGCAGAGAGGCAATAAGATGTGAGCGGTTGATCTGTGCCGCACCGGAAACGCCGGCGGCCTGATTTTTGTCCAGTGCGGACAGCAGGCGGCCGTATTCCGGCAGACGGTTCAGCAGAGAGAGTAAAAGTTCCATAGACTGTCAGCAGACCTCCGGTCAGTAGTTTTGTGGTTTAAGGGAACAGGGCGGGGAAGATGTAGAGGAGCGCTTTCTGCTGGTGCAGATCAGGGATCAAAACCGCTCCACGCAGGAATACGGAAAGCGGGCAAAGGCCCGTTTTCCGTAAAAGCATCCTGTTATTCGACATTTCAAAGTTATTAAAGCTGAGCTCCATTGAATTTTGCGGCGGCGTCCGAAACGCCCTGCGTGAGCAAAGCCAGCGCCGCTTCCGCGGCGGCCTCGGCGGCGCGCTCAATGTGCGGCTCCTCGTCCTTCGTGAAATTCGACAGCACCCAGTCAGCCAGATCGTAATCCGGGTGCGGCTTCTGGCCGACGCCGATCTTGACGCGCGGGAAACTCTGACTGTTCAGGCAGCCGATGATGGACTTGATGCCGTTATGTCCCCCGGCGGAGCCGTCCGCACGGACGCGAAGACGTCCGACGGGAAGTGAGATGTCGTCAAAGAGCACGATCACACGTTCCGGCGGCAGCTTATAGAACCGTGCCGCGTCCATCACGGACAGGCCGGATTCGTTCATAAAGGTCTGCGGCTTGAGCAGCAGGAGCTTCTGCTCCTGCCAGACGGCCTGTGCCGTCAGTCCGCGGAACTTCGCCCGGTCAATTTTGACGTGCAGCATGGCTGCAAGCCGGTCGACTGCCCGAAATCCGGCATTGTGCCGCGTGCGGGCGTAATTCTCTCCCGGATTTCCGAGGCCAACAACCAGCCAGTCGCAGGCAGGCTTACGAAACAGCATCAGAACAGGTTGGAGATGGAAGTCTCGTTGTAGATACGGGAGATCGCCTTGGCAAAGATGGGAGAGGCATCAAGCTGGCGGATCTTGCTGCCGGTGTAGTGATCGGGCAGCGGGATGGTGTTCAGAAGCATCAGCTCTTCGATGCAGCTGTCTTCCACCTTCTTGCAGGCATCGTTGGACAGGACGCCGTGGGAAGCGCAGGCATAGACAGCCTTGGCATGGCCGATTTCCTTGATGGCCTGGGCTGCATTGCACAGAGAGCCGGCGGTGTCAACAATATCGTCGTAGAGGATGCAGGTCTTGCCCTCGACGTCGCCGATGATGTTCATGACCTCGCACATATTGGCGCGCTGGCGGCGCTTGTCCACGATGGACAGGCCCATATGCACCTTTGCGGCAAAGGCGCGGGAGCGCGCGACGGAGCCAACGTCCGGAGAGACAACGCAGAATTCGTCATGGTTGTAGATCTTCTCGTCGAACTTGGACATATAGTATTTGGTGAACAGGGGGTTGCCGAGCATGTTGTCCACGGGGATGTCAAAGAAGCCCTGAATCTGTGCGGCGTGCAGGTCCATTGTCAGCACACGGTCCGCGCCGGCGCGGGTAATGAGGTTGGCGACGAGTTTGGCGGAGATGGGGTCGCGGCCCTTGGCCTTACGATCCTGCCGGGCATAGCCGAAATAAGGAATGACGGCGGTGATGCGGCCCGCGGAAGCGCGGCGGAAAGCATCAATCATGATGAGCAGCTCCATCAGGTTGTTGTTGACGGGCTTGCAGGTGGACTGAACGACGAACACGTCGCAGCCGCGCACTGATTCGTTGATGGATACGGAGATCTCGCCGTCGGCGAAAGCAGCAACGTTGCTGTCGCCCAGAGCCAGCCCCAGCTCATTGCAGATGCCTTCTGCAAAGGGCTTGTTAGCATTGGCGGAGAACACCTTGATCTCTTTTCCGTGTGCAATCATTTCATGTACCTCTACATTTCCGAGCCGCATGGAATCTCTGCGGCTCAATTTTCTGTGGCTTTCGCCGGAATTCCTATTTCTTGTGTTTTGCCGCCCAGTCGCGCTTGTTGGACTGGCGGCTGCGGGCAATGCCCAGCGCCTGTGCAGGAACGTCCTCCGTGATGACGGAACCGGCGGCGATGTATGCGCCGTTGCCGACGCTGACCGGGGCGACCAGGGAGGTGTTGCAGCCGATGAAGGCATCGTCACCGACGGTGGTACGGTGTTTCTCCACACGGTCATAGTTTACCGTTACGGCACCGCAGCCGACGTTGCAGCGCGCGCCGAGGTCGGCATCGCCCACGTAACTCAGGTGCGACAGCCATGTACCGCTTCCGACGGAGGCGTTCTTCAGCTCGACAAAGTTGCCGATGTGTACGGCGCTCTCCAAGAGGCAGTTTTCCCGCAGATGAGCATAAGGCCCGACGGAAACGTCCGCCCCGATGCGGGAGGATTCAATCTGCGAGGCGTTGATCACGCTGCGCTCTCCGATCTCGGAATCCGCGACGGTAGACCACGGGCCGATCACGGCATCCGCGGCGATTTTCGTCCGGCCGCGCAGAATGGTGCCCGGCAGGAGCCTTGCACCGGAGGCGACCTTCACGGTGGGCTCGATATAACAGCTTGCGGGGTCATAAATCTCCACACCGTCCCGGCTCAGGCGCAGATAGCGGTCGCGCCGCAGAAGCTCAGAGATTGCGGGCAGGGCGGCGGGAGAGTCTACGCCGTACATTCCCTCGGCGTCCGTCAGCGGCTCGCCCTCCTCGCGGAAAAAGCGGCCGAAGGGGATGTGAGTGTCAATGGCATTCATCAGCTCCTCGCGCGCCACGCGGCGCACGCAGGCAGGACGGGAACGCTTTGCGGTCATCGACGGCAGAAAGACCGCCGGGCCGGTGACAACGAGCACGGTCCGTTCGGCATCGTCCGCCGTGGAGAGAAAAACGTGCAGCAGATCGGCAGGGCTGGACTCGCTGGCGCAGGTGATCTCCGCGCCCTCGGGCATACAGGCGCAGACCGCGTCTCTCCGATCCGGGTGGCAGGCCAAAAAGAAGCGCCCGACACCGCTGTCAAACAAATTGCCTGCCAGCCACGCGAGCAAAGGCGCGCCCATGACGCGCGAAAGCATCAAAGGATGCGGATATCCGGTTTTTGCGGTATCGTCCGGGACGAAGATGACGGCGGATCTTCCGGGCATGGTGCGCACAACCTTTCATGCAGTATAATACAAATCTATTATAGCAGATGTTTTCGCTTTCGTCCACCGGTTTTGTGGAGGAAAGCAGACAAATTCCACACAATTTTTCGATCTTTTTTTGGCGAAAGGCGCAAATGGGCGAAAAGAGGGAAAAACAGGACTGCGTTTTTCTAAAAAATCCGATGCCACTGCTGCGTGATTGCCCCGCGTGAAAAGCCAAGACGGTCGTAAAAAGCCATTGCGCGGGTGTTTTCCACCGTGCAGGTCAGGTGAAGTTCGTGCAGACCGCAGTGCCGTGCAAGTGCGAAAAGCGTCTGCTCACCTGCGCCGGGGCGGAGAGAGGCCAGAGCCAGCAGACGGGTTTCGCGTACCCGGCCCAGGCCGACCGGCATGCCGTTGTCGCAGACGAAAAAGCACTCTCCTCCGGCGGCCAGCCGCTTGGCCTCGTAGGGCCCGCAGCTCTGTGCGGCGGGAACGGCCGCAAAACGTTCATTGTAGCGTTCAGCCCAAAAGGAAGCATTTTCTTCCGTAACGGCCTCAACGGTGCAGTCTGTCTGCGGCGGCTGCGGAAGCGCAAGCTGCCGCTCCATCAGGCGTGCAAAGACCGGATAGCCGGAAAAATCCGCTTCGCCCCCGGCGTAGACCTGTGCCGCGCCCGCGCCGCGGCAGAAATTTGCGCACTCGCGCAGCAGCCCCTCCAGAGTTCCGAACACGCAGCGCACCAGAATATAGCCCTCGCCGCGCAGAGGGATCTCGTGCAGAATCAGAGAAGCAATGCCGTCCGCGGCAGTAAAAACGGGAAGATCGGTCACAGAAACTCACCTCTTGCCTGCATTGTAGCAGTCTTGCGGCGCCGGCGCAAGAGAAAAAGAGCTTTTTGAAGGAAACTCTGAAGAAAACCCTCGCGGTGGACGTCAATTTTATCAGTGCTTCCTTAAAATGAAAAAATATGGTATCATAAAATAAGAAACCCCGAAAAACCTGCAATCAAATTCTGAAGAAGGTGGGCACCTGTGATCTTAACCCATACGGCGCAGCGCGAAACACGCCTGCTTTCCATCCTGCGGCGGGAGCTGGGGATATCGTCCGGCCTTGCCAGCCGCCTGAAATTCAGCCATTCCTACACCGTCAACGGCGTACCGGTTTTCACCAATTTCATCGTGCATCCCGGCGACGAGATCTGCGTCCGGCTGGATGAGCCCGCGCCGGACTATCCCGCAGAGGACGGCCCTTTGACGATTCTTTATGAAGATGAGGCACTGATCGCGCTGGAAAAGCCGGCAGGCGTGCTGATGCATCCCTCCTTTTCCCGCAATGAGGGAACACTGGCAAATTCCCTTGCGGGCTACTACAAAAGGACCGGCCAGCGCTGCGCGGTGCATCCCGTCAGCCGTCTGGACCGCGATACTTTCGGTGTGGTGCTGCTGGCGAAAAATGCCTACGTCCATGAGCTGATGCGCCGGGAGCACAGCGAGGGCGCAATTCAAAAGACCTATCATGCCGCTGTGTTCGGCGTTCCGGCGCTGCCGGAGGGGGAGATCGACGCGCCGATCGCCCGTGTCGCAGGCGACAGCCTGCTGCGCGAGATCCGCCCGGACGGTAAGCCGGCCTGCTCGCGCTACCGTGTGCTTGAGTCGCGCGGCGGCTGCACCAGACTGGAGCTTTCTCCCCTGACCGGCCGGACGCACCAGCTCCGCCTGCACTGCGCGCATCTCGGCTGCCCCATTTTGGGCGATCCGCAGTATGGCACGCCGGAATCACTGGCTCTTTCTGCACACTACGGCCTCGCGGGACAGCAGCTCTGCGCCGTGCGCCTGCGCTTTTTGCATCCCGTGACGAAAAAAACGGTCGAAATCTGTGCCGAAAGGGACGTATCCCTTGATTTTTTGGGACAGCCGGTTGTATAATATAGGGCGAACTACAGACACTCGTCTGAAAACGGAGGGAAAACCATGTTTGAACGACTCATTGATATTCTGAAAGCCAATCCCCGCAAGATTGTCTTTACCGAAGGCCCCGATGCCCGTATTCTGGAGGCTGCCAGCCGCCTGAAGAAGGACGGCTTCCTCACGCCTGTCCTCGTCGGCAACGTCGAGGAGGTCAAGGCCGCTGCCGCAAAGGGCGGTTATGACATCGAAGGGCTGGAAATCCTTGACCCTGCTACCTATCCGGAAATGGATGCCATGGTTGAAAAGATGGTCGCTCTGCGCAAGGGCAAGATGACCGCCGAGCAGTGCCGTGAGGCGCTGAGCAAGGGCAACTATTTCGGCACCATGCTCGTCAAGATGGGCTATGCGGATGCCCTCCTCGGCGGCGCGACCTACTCCACTGCTGACACCGTCCGCCCGGCGCTTCAGCTTGTCAAGACCAAGCCCGGCGCACACCTCGTCTCCTCCTGCTTCATCCTCGTCCGTGGTGAAGAGAAACTGGCCATGGGTGACTGCGCCATCAATATCTCTTATGAGGATACTCTCGACAAGGACGGCAACGTCGTCATTTCCGCTGCGGACAAGCTGGCGGAGGTCGCCGTCGAGACTGCGCGCTGCGCGAAGCTCTTCGGTATCGACCCGAAGGTCGCCATGCTGAGCTTCTCCACCAAGGGCTCCGGCAAGGGCGGCACGGTGCAGCTCTCCCGCGACGCCACTGCAAAGGCCAAGGAGCTGGCTCCCGATCTCGCCATCGACGGTGAGATGCAGTTTGATGCCGCGGTTTCCCCGGTCGTCGGCCAGCTCAAGTTCCCCGGCTCCCCGGTTGCGGGCTACGCCAATACCTTCATCTTCCCCTGCATTGAGGCAGGCAACATCGGCTACAAGATTGCACAGCGTCTGGGCGGCTACGAGGCTTACGGCCCCATCCTGCTCGGCCTGAACGCGCCGATCAACGACCTCAGCCGCGGCTGCAATGCCGACGAGGTCTACAAGATGGCCATCATCACTGCTGCAATGGCATAAGAAACCGCGAAAAATGTCCCCGGTTTACACAAACCGGGGACGTTTTTTATGGCGCAGAGACGTCTTTTGCCGCCATGCTGCGGCGGAAAAATTCATCCGACATTCCCTGCGACAGCTCGCACAGACGCTGAAAGGGAATTCGGATGTCCTCCTTCATGCCGTCGTTCATCCACTCTATGATCTGACCGAAGCAGGTGCATTTGAAAAACCGGATCAGAAGCTGTTTGTCATATTCACGCACCTCGCGCCCGTTCAGCGTTGTGTTGACGTATGCCGTCACGACGTGGTTGCAGACATTCATCAGATACTGCTCATACAGGTCGCGGTTGACGGAGTTGTAAAGGTGCAGCACCGCACGCTTGTTCTCCAACGCAAACTCGATCGCCACGCTCAGGCACTGCTCAACGGAGTCGATCGTGGGATATTTTTTGATGATCTGATCGGCTTCCTGCGTGATGACCTCCTGCGCAAGCGTGGGAATATCCGGAAAGTGGTAGTAAAATGTGTTGCGGTTGATGCCGCAGTCCAGCACGATATCCTTGACCGTGATCTGATTCAGCGGCCGCTCGTTGAGCAGCTTGATAAAGGATGCCTTGATGGCCATTTTTGTGAAATTCGGCATGGGTGTCCTCCCTCCGGCAAAGCTCTTTTTATTTTTATACCATATCCAAGATATTTTTTCAAGCCGAGGTTTTCTTCTTTTCTCTCTTTACGAAGTACGAAAAACGTGCTATTATAGAAAAAATATTGACTTTTCCGAGAAGGAGGGAAGCTGTATGGAGCTTGCGCTTGCGGCAGCCGGTTCTTATCTGATCGGCGGCATCAATCCCGCTTATTTCATCACCCGCCGCAAAAGGGGCGTGGACATCCGTGACTGCGGCACCGGCAATGCCGGTGCGACCAACGCCATGTTTGCTGTCGGCCTGAAACTGGCGCTTGTCGTGATGCTGCTGGATGTATTGAAAACCGTCGCGTGCGTCACCGCTGCGCGCCTATGGCTGCGCAGCAATCCCTATGCCGCGCCTCTTGCAGGACTGAGCTGTATGTTCGGACATATTTTTCCCGTCTGGCTTAAATTCCGCGGCGGCAAGGGCGTCGCCTGTATGTGCGGCATAGTGCTTGCCCTGACGCCTGTACTGGTTCTGCCCCTGCTGGCGGCTGCGTTTCTCTGCGGCCTGCTCATCAACCGCGCCAGTGTGCTTCCTCTTCTGACTGCGGTGATGTATGTTCCCTCTTATTATCTCTGGACGGGGAACCACGGCGTCACCCTGCTTTTGTGCATTCTCCCGCTGACCATGCTGCTCACCCACCGGAAGAACCTCTTTGGCAATCTGCCCGAAACGCCCTTCCGCACGATGATGTTCCGTCACGATCTGGACAAGTGCGTCGAGCGCAGAGGGCCGGAAGAACACTCCTGAGGTATCCGGCATGGCAGACTTGCAGACGCTGTTTGACGCGCATTATCCAGACCGGCGCTATCTGACCGAGCTGTGCGACCATTACTACTGCGACTTTCTTTCCGTTGCGGTGCTGCGCCGCTCAAAGGGAAAAAGCGTGCATCCCTTTACCCATTGCCACGCGGCCTACGAATTTCTGCTTCCGCTGACGCCCGCGCCGCAGATCATGCAGGGTGACGAGGTCTATTTCGGACGGATAGGGTATGCCTATCCGGTGCAGAGTGGCTTCCGTCATGCGCAGACGGTGGAATTATGCGACGTGTCAAATTGCAGCATCGTGGTCGATGCGGACTTCTTTGAGCACCGCCTGGCGGAAAAGGGTCTGGCCGGGCGGAGGATTGAGCGCATCTTTGCGGTGTCGGAAACGCTGAAGGATTATCTGCGCCTGTTCGAGCAGGAGTTTTCCAAGGGCACCGCCGGAGATGCCTCCGATCTGCGCGCGCTGGGCGGATTGGTCGTTTCGGCGCTGATCGAGGATCATTTCCGGCCGGTCACTCGCCTGCCGGAGTGCGGCCCGGCCACCGTCATGGAGGATGTCGAGAGCTATATCGACCTGCATTTCTGCGAAAAGATCACACTCGACGAGCTGGTCGAGCGCAGCGGCTTCACGCGCAGCCATTTTATGGCACTGTTCAAAAAGCGCTGCGGTGAGGCACCCTACGCGCGCATCACGCGTCTTCGGCTGGCCAAGGCCAAGGTGCTGCTGCGCGGAACAGACTATCCTGTGGCAAAGATCGCGGGGCTGTGCGGCTTCTCTTCGCCCAATGCCTTTGCCAACGTATTCCGCCGCGACACCGGCAAAACGCCGGGCGACTTCCGCCGCCGGTAGCCGCTTTTCCTGATAAATTCCAAAAACGCCGGGGAAACTAAAACCGATCCCCGATTATTATCATAAAGCAAGAGGATATTATGCTAGAAATCAAACATCTTTCCTACCGCGTCGCCGACGAATCCGGCACCGCGGACATTCTGCGCGACGTCAGCCTGACGATAGAGGACAAGCGCTTTGTGGTCATCACCGGGCCGAACGGCGGCGGCAAGACCAGCCTTGCCCGCACCGTCATGGGCATCAACCCCGCTACCTCCGGCTCCATTTTCTGGAATGGGAAGGATATCACGAATCTCTCCGTTACCGAGCGGGCGAGACTCGGCATTTCCTACGGCTTCCAGCAGCCGCCGCGCTTCAAGGGCATGAAGGTGCGCGACCTTCTGAACATTGCCGCCGGCAGCCCCATGTCGCACGACACCGCCTGCGGCTATCTGACCAAGGTCGGCCTGTGCGCCCGCGATTATATCGACCGCGACGTGGACGCCAGCCTTTCCGGCGGCGAGGTCAAGCGCATCGAGATCGCAACGGTACTGGCGCGCCGCAGCGGGCTGATGATCTTTGACGAGCCGGAGGCCGGTATTGACCTCTGGTCTTTTGCCCGGCTGACCGAGACCTTCCAGGAAATCCACGACAAAAAAGAAGCGACCATCCTCATCATCTCCCATCAGGAACGCATCATCCGCCTTGCCGACGAGATCATCCTGATTGCGGGCGGGCAGGTCGCCGCACGCGGCAGTGTGGACGAGGTCTATCCGAAGATCATGGCCGATACCGTCACCGGCTGCAACCGTCTGGGGGGGAACAATCCATGCTGAACGAGATTCAAAAGAAGATCCTGAACATTGTCGCGGATATGAAGGGCACCGGCGAGGGTGCGGTCAACATCCGCTCCGACGGACAGAAGGCATTCCGCCGCAGCACCGAGCATATCGTCATCGAATCCAAAACCGACAAGGACGGCATCGACATTCGTATTGCGCCCTTCACGAAGGACGAATCCGTGCATATCCCGGTTGTTCTGACGAAGCCCGGCTTTTCCGACATGGTGTATAACGACTTTTTCGTCGGCGAGGGTGCGGATGTGACCATCGTCGCGGGCTGCGGCATCCACAACTGCGGCGATTGCGACAGCCAGCACGACGGCATCCATACCTTCTATGTCGGAAAGAACGCGAAGGTCAAATATATCGAAAAGCACTACGGCGAGGGCGAGGGCAGCGGCAAGCGCATCCTCAACCCGCAGACCGTCCTCTATTTGGAGGAGGGAGCCTCTGTGACGCTGGAAACCAGCCAGATTCGCGGTGTGGACGACACCAAGCGCTACACCAAAGCCGAGTGTAACGGCGAAAACAGCGAGATCGTCATCCGCGAGAAGCTCCTGACTCATGGCGAGCAGCATGCGGTCAGCGAGATGGATGTGTTCCTCAACGGAAAAAACACCAGGACGCAGGTCATTTCCCGTTCCGTGGCGCAGGATCATTCCTCACAGATCTTCTATCCGCGCGTGCAGGGAAACAATCAGTGCTTCGGCCATGTGCAGTGCGATGCCATCCTGATGGGCAGCGCAAAGGTGCGTTCCATTCCGGAGATCACCTGCAACCATGTGGACGCCAGCCTGATCCATGAGGCGGCCATCGGCCGCATCGCGGGCGACCAGATCCTCAAGCTTATGACGCTGGGCCTGAGCGCACAGCAGGCTGAGGAAAAGATCCTTGAAGGCTTCCTCCGCTGATGCTGCGCGTTACACTGCTTACCGTCGGCAAACTCAAGGAGAAGTTCTACCTTGCTGCGGCAGAGGAATATCAGAAGCGCCTGAAAAGCTACTGCGACTTTTCTCTGATCGAACTGCCGGAAACGCGCCTGCCTGACGATCCGGCCCCGGCGGAGATCGCCGCTGGGCTGGAAAAGGAGGCCGGATTGATTGTGCAGAAGATCCCCAAGGGCGCATGGTTCTGCGTGCTGACGCCGGAGGGGACGGAGCTTTCCTCCGAGCGGTTCGCCGAAAAGCTGGAGACGGTCAAACTTTCCGGCCGCGGCGCGGTCTGCTTTCTGATCGGCTCGTCCTACGGCATTGCACCGGAAATTAAAAAAATGGCAGATTTTCGCCTGTCCTTCGGACCGATGACCTTCCCGCATCACCTGATGCGTGTGATGGCGCTCGAGCAGCTCTACCGCGCGCAGAACATCCTCGCCGGGACGAAGTACCACAAATAGAGGGAAACAATGAAAAACGACTGGAAGGTCTTTTATCAGGCCGATTTCTGGAGGCACTGCGGACGCGACCATGCCGGGCGGGCGCTTCCGATCGAAAAACGATTTGACTGGTGCGGCGAGGACTGGTATGTCCCCGCCGCCTACGTCTGCACGCAGGGCGTGGTGCTCGACCTGCTGCTGCGCGTGCCGCAGGAGCGCTTCGATGCCTTCGCGGAGAAATGGAGCCTCACACCGGAGCGCGGCTGCGAGGAGTTTTCCGAGGAAGAGGTGGAGGAAATCGACCGGGAGAATCCCCTGAGTCAGGATTTTTCCGCACAGCTGATGTGCAACGGCGGTGTGATTCCCAGCGAAAGATCCTGCGCCGTGAGCTATGTGCCGAAGCTGGCGGAGGACAAGCCCGCGCTGCGGCTTCTGGCGCATTACGGCTTCGATACGGACTGCTGCTGGGCCATCCACCGGCTGTTTTTTCCGCAGAAGCGCCGGATAATTCAAACGCTGTCTCTGCATCTTGCGGCGCAGCCGGAGTGGCTGCCCGGCCCGCACTTTACGGCGGAGACCGGCCGGCCCGTTGCACTCACGCATCCCGCGACCGGCACGGTTTACACGCTGATGCCGCAGAGAATCGAAGCGGAAACGCTGGAGCTTCCGCCGCAGGGGCCGGAATTCCCGCGGCATCTGGTGCGCATGGACTACACCCTCAGTCCGGAGCTGCCGGGAGAGGAACTGCGGCTGCGCGATACCGCGCCCGCCGACCCGGCGCGAAGAAGGGACGCAAACGGGGGTATCATCGGCGGTGCCGACGGGCCGACGGCGATCTTCATCGGCTGCCACTCGGAGGAAGAAAGAATCCACACGGCCTTTTCCTCACCGCATTTTGTGCCGCAGGATGCGCCGGTCGAGTGGCGCACGTCCTTCCGTGTGATGCGGAAGCCGGATTGCAAGGTAGTGCTGTTATAAACTTGAAAAGGAACTTCCACTTTCAGCGGGAGTTCCTTTTTCTATGTTACAGTTGCTATATCATGTTGATTTGAAAGATTCTATGTTTGTATATTTTCATTGCATATTAATTGTAAAACTAAATGGAATTCTGTCGTATTTTGTCGTTTTTTCCGGAAATGTCTGATCGTGTCTTATAATGATGTAACATCAGAAATTCAAAGGAGAGCATTATGACAAAGACGGAAACCCTGCTTCGGGCGCTTTTGGGGCCCGTGCGCGAGGATATCCGCCCGCTGGCGGCGGTGGTGGATCATGTAGCGGGCCTGCTTTTTGTGGAAGGCGTGCAGTTGGACGATGTGCGCATTACCAAGCGTGTATATCCGGCGGTGGCAAAGCAGCTCGGCAAGCCGGTGACGGCAATTTCCCGAAGCGTGGAGCGGCTGACGGCGCGCTGCTGGAGTGACGGCGATCCGGAGCTTTGGCAGGCCATTTTGGGGCGCAAGATACTTACGCCGTATTCCCCGCGGGAAACCGTGATCTGTCTTGCCTATTATGTTCATTATGACTGTTCCATGCATGAGGTGCTGCGCCGCCGGCTGGGAATTAAATATATAGGATAGAGGGGTTGCCGAGCGATATAAACAGCGGCGGCGCGGGGAATCCGCGCTGCCGCTGCTCAATCAAAAAAACGGGGCTGACGCCCCGTTTTTTGAAAGTTTACGCTCTGTCCCAGTTGTGCCAGACATTCTGCACGTCATCGTCGTCCTCAAAGATATCGAGCATCTTTTCCATATTGGCGATGTCGTCGGGATTCTCCAGCTTCTTGTATTCGCTCGGAACCATCTCAATCTGCGCGGAAACGAAGGAATAGCCCTTTTCGCCCAGCGCGTCGGCCACGGCGTTGAAATCGTCGGGATCGGTGTAGATGGTGAAGCAGTCCTCTTCGGCTTCAAAGTCGTCCGCGCCGCAGTCCATGGCGTCCATCATGACGTCGTCCTCTTCGTAGTCGCCGTCCTCATTGTCGATGACCAGAACGCCCTTTCTGCTGAAGTTCCAGGAGACGCAGCCGTTTGCGCCCATCTTTCCACCGTATTTATCGAAGTGGTGGCGCATATTGCCAGCGGTGCGGTTGCGGTTGTCGGTCATCGTTTCGACGATGACGGCAATGCCTGCCGGGCCGTAGCCTTCATAGGTAATGGCCTCATAGGAGTCGCCGCTGCCGGCGCTCGCGGCCTTCTCCAGCACGCGCTTGATGTTGTCGTTGGGCATATTGGCGGCCTTGGCCTTGGTGATGACGGTCGCCAGGCGGGAGTTATAGTTCGGGTCGGCAGAGCCGCCGCCTTCCTTCACGGCGACGTACATCTCCTTCGCGATCTTGGTAAAAGCGGCAGCGCGCTTTGCGTCCTGCGCACCCTTCGTTTTCTGAATGTTATGCCACTTGGAATGTCCGGACATAAGTATGCTTCCTCTCTGATTAAAATATTCGTATTTTATATATTAGCACATGAAAATCGGATTGACAAGAATTTTATACGAATTTTATGGGATCCGTGTGTGTTTTTGACACAAAGACCTCAATTTCGGGGAACTGTATCCACAGTTTTTCCGCAAGAACGGCGCAAACGGGATTCTCGGTTTCAAAATGCCCGGCGTCGATGAGCGTCACACCCAGCTCGACCGCGTCGGCAAAGGCGTTGTATTTGACGTCGGCGGTGACAAAGGCATCGCAGCCCAGCTCTGCTGCGCGCACAAGCTCCCCTGCGCATGCGCCGCCGCCAACAAAGACGGTCTTGATCTCCCGGCCGCCGTCCGCGTAGCGCAGACCGGGGCAGGAGAGCGTCGTTTTGACAAAATCCGCAAATGCCGCGGGACTCTGTGCCTGTATCGTGCCGCGGCGCAGCAGACCGTAGGGCCGTCCCTGTGCGTCCGTGCCCTCCGGATCGACGACCTGCACGTCTGCAAGTCCGAGCGCTGCCGCAAGACAGTCGTTCACACCGCCGGGAGCTTTGTCCAGATTTGTGTGCGCATTCAGCGCAGCGATGCCGTTTTCAATCAGAAACAGCAGGTTGCGCCCCTGCGCAGTGGTGTCGTTCACTGCCGAAAGATCCCAGATGGCCGGATGGTGCGTCACGAGGAGCTGCGCACCCAGCGCCTTCGCCTCCTCACAGGCGGTGCGGAAGGGGTCAAGCGCAACCAGGATCCGTGTGACAGGCGCGTTGACCCTGCCGCACAGCAGGCCGACGTGATCCCAGCTTTCCTGCATGACTTCCGGCGCAAGCGTTTGCAGAAACTCATGGATTTCCCGAACGGTTTTCATAGCTCCTCCTCATCTCGCGCACCTCGCGGAGCGCGGTTTCATAGAATTCCAGCTTTGGCTTGTCCGCCGGGTCTGCGCCGCGGCGGATGCCCTCGGCCGTCAGAGAAAGCGACCGCTCAATGCGGTCAAAATAGTCCGGCAGCAGCGGATCGCCGGAGGCGAGCAGTGCGGGGGAAAGATACTGTCCCCCGGGACTCAGCTCGGCGGGCCGGCCGAAGCGCACGCTGAGTACCTGATATAAAAAACCGCCGTCACGGACGAGCGCTTCTTTTTCAATGCCGAAGCCCAGCGCAGCAAGCGCCCGGCGCAGATCGGCACCGGAAGACTGGGGCTGAAGGATCAGCAGATAGCGCGGGTCGCGCAGCCACGGACAGGCGGAAATGATCTGCGTGATCAGGTCGCCGCCCATGCCGGCGCAGACGACGGTGTCGATTTCGTTCGGATCGACGGCGGCCAGACCGTCTGCCCTTGTAAAGCGCATCTTCTCCGCCACGCCGTAGCGCGCGGCGTTTTCCGTCGCCCGCCGGAGCGGCCCTTCTCGCAGCTCCGAGGCATGGACGAAGCACGCCTGCCCGTTGAGCAGCAGAAAAATGCCGAGATAACCGTGATCCGCGCCGATGTCCGCCACGTGCGCACCCTGCGGCACCTGCGCTGCGCAGCAGCGCAGACGCTCAGAGATGGGTAGTTTCATAGAATCTCCTGTAAAACGATAGGATACGCCGGGGAAGTCCCCGCGCCGACGAAGCCCTTGAAAAAGGAGAGGCGATCGCCTCTCCTTTTCGGTTGTTTACTTGTTTTCCTCGCTGGCTTCGATGAAGCGGTTGACCTGTGCAAGGAAAGCGTCGGCATCCACACCATGAACCATGCAGGCTTCTTCGACGGTTTCACCGCGGGACGAGGGGCAGCCGAGGCAATGCATGCCGATGGCCATGAACAGAGGTGCGGTCTGCGGAGCGATATCCAGAACGTCACCGATAATGGTGGTTTTTTCAATTTTGGTTGCCATAGAAGGTTCCTCCCAGTGTCATTTTTCTTTATTATATCCAATGCTTCGGCAAAAATCAAGCCGGAGCGCCTTGATTTTTACGGCCGCAGTGCTATAGTAGTGTTTGCCGAATGAAAATGATTTTATATAAAACAGGGTGGAGGAAGGAACGATGTTTGATCTGATCCTGAAGGGCGGGCTGCTTCTTGACGGCAGCGGCAGCGAGGGGTTCCCGGCTGATCTCGCCGTTTCCGGCGGGAAAATTGCCGCAATCGGGCACGAGCCCGGCCCGGCGGAGCGAACGCTGGATGTGACCGGCTTCTGCGTCACACCGGGATTTCTGGATATTCACCGTCACGGCGACGCAGAGGTATTCCGTGAGGGCTTCGGCCACGCCGAACTGCGGCAGGGCTTGACGACCATTCTCAACGGCAACTGCGGCCTGTCGCTTGCACCCTTCGGCGCGGCGCACCGGGAGGAAATCCTGCGCTATTTGCAGCCCATCACGGGCGGCGAGGCGGGAGATATCCCGACCGGCACGATGGGCGAATATCTTTCCACACTGGAGAAACGCCCGCTTCCCCTGAATGTGGGGATGCTTGTCGGCAACGGAACCGTCCGTACCGACGTGTGCGGATACCGCGCCGAGGCGCCGGAGGATTTCACACCCATTCACCGGCGGCTGGAGCGTGCGCTGGCGGAGGGGGCGTTTGCCGTATCGCTTGGCCTCGGCTATGCGCCGGAGTGCTTTTATTCCACAAAAGAGATGATCCGCGCGCTCGCACCGCTGGAGTACAGCGGCGTTCCCATCGCCGTGCATATGCGCGAGGAGGGCGATATGGTCTGTGAGGCGGTGGAGGAGATGCTCACCGTCGCGCGGGCGCTGCATACGCCGCTGCACATCAGCCATCTCAAGGCGATGGGGATGCGCAACTGGGGCAAGCGCATCCCGCACGCGCTGGAACTGATGGAACATGCGCGGCAGGAGGGCATGGAGGTTTCCTGTGACGTTTATCCCTACACCGCCGGCTCGACGCAGCTGCTGCACATCCTGCCGCCGGACTTTCTGGAGGGCGGCACAGAGGCAATCTCCGCGCGCCTGCGGAAGCAGGAAAACCGCGATCTTCTGCGCGAGCGTATCCGTTCCGCCCGTGATTTTGACAATATTGCCCAGATGGTCGGCTGGGAGAATATCGTGCTTTCCACCCTGAATCTGCCGGAGCATCAGGCGCTCACTGGAATGACCGTTGCACAGGCGGCCGAGCGGATGCAGCTTGACCCGGTGGACTGCGTCTGTGAGCTTCTGGCCGACGAACACTGCGGCGTGACGATGATCGACCGCATCACCTGTGAGGAGGACATCCACACCATTCTGCAAGACCCGTTTTCCAGTGTAATCTCCGACAGCACCTACCCGACGGTGGGCTTGCCGCATCCGCGGGTTTATGCGACGTGCACGAGAATTCTGGAGAAATACGTGCGGCAGGATAAGGTTCTCACCCTGCCGGAGGCGGTGCGCAAGCTGACCTCACTTCCGGCGCAGGCCATGCGTCTGCACGGCAAGGGGCTGCTGCGCGAGGGGATGGATGCGGACATCAATGTGTTCCGCCCGGAGGACATCCACGAGAAGGCGACCTATGCCGCGCCTCGGCAGGAGAGCGCAGGTATGGACTGTGTGCTGGTCGCCGGGCGGCCGGCCATCCTGCACGGCCGGTGGACGGGAGAAACCGGCGGCCGCGTCCTGCGCGCCGGAAGGAATGTGTGAAAGGGAACCGTCACACCGAGCCGCAGCGAGGCGTTTCGGAGCGCAACCGCCGCAAAGCGGCGGCACTTAGCGCGGAGATGGGTTCCCTTTTGCGTTCAATTACCCGCCGCATCGCACCATTGGTGCGCCGGTTCCGTTTTTATCATGTCCTTAGTTCCGAATGCGGCGGCAGACGGCGGGCTTGCAGCGCCGTCTGCGCAGGGGAATCCAGACGATTGCCGCGAAAGTCAAAACGCGAGCCATGGCAGGGACAATCCCAGCTTTTCTCGTCCGGGTTCCATTCCAGCCGGCAGCCCAGGTGCGGACATGCCAGTTCCACTGCGTAGTACTCCGTTTCTGAGGCACGGTACACGCCCATCTGCCGTCCATCCACCAGCGCCGGTCCGCCGTGGCCGACCGGAAGCTCCTCCGGAAGCACAGAGGCGCCATGCAGAACACGCCGGGAAAGCCCCTTCACCGCGTGTGCGCCCTCGGCGGCCACTTTGTCTGCACGCTGCTGGGAAAGCGCCGTCGGATCAAAAATTGCGGCGTCCGGGTGTGCTCCGTCGCAGATCAACGCGGTCAGAATTTCTGCCGCGGCCATTGCGCTGGTCATGCCCCACTTGCCGAAGCCGGTGGCAACCAGAAAATCCGGATCTTTTTTTGAAAACTGTCCGATATACGGCACACCGGAGGCGGTCATGCAGTCCTGTGCCGACCAGTGCGCGACCTCGCGGCTCTCCGGAAAGAGAATTTTTGCCGCCTCACGCAGTGTGCGGTAATGCCCGCCGCCCGGGTTTTCGCCCGTGCGATGCCCGCAGCCGCACAGCAGGGTCACGTTCCCCCAGCGCCGCAGGGAATAGGCATAGGCTTCGTAGCCGTAGTACATCCCCTGCGGCAGGGGCGCGTCCTCCAGCGCCAGCACATAGGAGCGCTCCTGGTGCATCCGCGCAAAATAAAGGCCTGGGAAGTTGACGAAGGGGTAGTGGCAGGCAAAGACAATCTTGTCTGCTTTGACGCGCCCCTTCGGCGTGAAAACGGTGTGTCCCTCCACGCGTTCGGCTGGCGTGCGCTCGTAGACTGTCAGAAGCTCTGTCAGCGGCTGTAGAAATTTCAGCGGATGGAACTGTGCCTGCCCTGTAAACCGAACTGCACCGCTGATGCGCAGCGGCAGCTCCAAATGGCTCGTGAAGGAGGCGGGCAGCCCCAGAGATGCGGCGGCCTCGGCCTCGCGGCGCATCACGTCCTCGTGGGCGTGGGAATAGAGCAGGGCGTCCGTTTCCTCAAAATCACAGGAAATGCGGTATTTTTCAATTACGCGGCGGTAGCTTTCAACGGCGCGCTGGTTGGCGCGCGCGTACATCTGCGCTTTTTCCCGCCCAAAGCGCTCCAGAAGCCCGGCGTAGATCGCTCCATGCTGGCTTGTAAGCTTTGCTGTGCTGCGGCAGGTCGCGCCCGCACCGGTACGCCCGGCCTCCAGCACCACCGTGCGCACGCCGCGTTCCCGCAAAAAAAGCGCCGTCAGAATTCCTGCCATGCCGCCGCCGATCACCGCAACCTCGGCTTCCGTGTCGCCGTAGAGCGGCGGATGCAGCGCCGCGCCGCCGGTCTGTGTCCAAAGAGAATCCATAGCCCGTCCTCCGTATGCGATATTTTTCCTAGGTTATGGAAAAAAGGAAAAAATATGCGCGACCCTGCACGCTTGCATCCGCCTGTTCTTCGTGCTATAATTCAGAAAAAGAAGTGAAATGAGGTGATGCATCATGTTTATGGAATGTGAACACGTCCGCTATGCAAAAGCGCAGCTTGCAGAGGTGATCTGTCAGCTTCGTTTTCCGACCATTCTGCGCATCGGCGCGTCGGAGCCTGCGGATTTTCAGGAACGGATCCGGAAAAACTATCCCCGGTATTCCCGCAATGTGGAAAAGCAGCCGCCCAAGCTGACGCAGACGCCGCAGGGTGTGCGCCCGGAGCCGCAGCCCGATGTGATCAATTACCAGTTTGTGAGCGCCGACGGCCTCTGGAAGGTCAATCTGACCAGCAGCTTTGTGTCGCTTGCGACGCCTGCCTATACAAGTTGGGAGGATTTTGCCCGCCGGCTGGACGAGGTGCTGGCGGATTTTATTGAGGTCTATCATCCGGCGTATTTTGAGCGCATCGGCCTGCGGTATATCAACATCTTCTCCCGCCGGGCGCTGGAGGTGGAGGACGTGCCCTTCTCCGCGCTGTTCCAGCCGGCCTATCTGGGACTGCTGGGCGAGGACGACGTGCGCGAGAGCGCTTTTCAGCGCGCCTCGCAGGATGTGGAAATGTCTCTGGCAGGCGGCTGCCGCCTGAAGCTGCACGCCGGCCCCGGCCTGGTCAAGCGCGGCGGCGTGGAGGACAAGGAGATCAAGTTCATCCTGGATCAGGATCTGTTTATGTCCGGCAAGGTGGAAATGAAGCACTCCGCCGGTGCGCTCAACACGCTGCACACGCACGCCGGGCGTATTTTCCGCGGCGCGATCACGCAGCAGCTTCATGAGGCAATGGATCCGCAGTAAGGAGGTATTATTATGCCGTTTTATTATTATTTTGACTGGTCGTATCTGGTTCTGGTCGTTCCGGCACTGATTTTCTCCCTCTGGGCAAGCGCCCGTGTGAACAGCACATTCAAAAAATACAGCGCCATGCGCAATGCCCGCGGCTTGACGGGAGCGGAGGCTGCCCGCGCTGTGCTGAACGCCAACGGCGTGACCGATGTGCGCGTTGAATATGTGTCCGGTAATCTCACCGACCACTACGACCCGAAAAACAAGGTCATCCGGCTTTCTCAGAATGTTTACGACGCAGCCACGCCTGCGGCGGTAGGCGTAGCGGCGCATGAGGCGGGTCACGCGGCGCAGTATGCCGCAAATTATCTTCCAATCCGCATCCGCGCGGCCATTATTCCGGCTACTAATTTCGGCTCGAAGCTGTCCGTTCCGCTGATCATTCTGGGCCTTCTGCTGCCGGGTTTGCGCATTTTTGCGCCCTATGCGGAGGTTTTCAATCTGATTGCATGGATCGGCGTGGCCTGCTACAGCCTGTGCGTCCTGTTCCAGCTTGTAACTCTGCCGACGGAGTTTAACGCCAGCCGCCGTGCGGTGGCTGCCATCGAGCGCTGCGGGCTTCTCCTGCCGGAGGAGCAGCAGGGAGCGAAAAAGGTTCTGAAGGCTGCGGCGCTGACTTACGTCGCCGCACTCAGTGCGTCGCTGGCGCAGCTTCTGCGGCTGATCATCATCGTCGGCGGCAGACAGAGAAGAGATTAAACCTCCGGCCGGAGAAGAGGGAAGTGCTTTTGAAAGAGGAAAAACTATGGGATTCATGGGAAGCTTTCAATTATTCTACGTGATGTTCTTTATCGTATTTGCATTGATCCTTTCTGTCATCGTCGTAAGCATGGTCAGGGGACTCAGACAGTGGAGCAGAAATAACAAAGCGCCGCTGCTGACCGTCCCGGCGACGGTCGTGGCGAAGCGAACCAATGTGACGCACCACCACGGCGGGGCCGACAGGATGCAGTATCATACCTCTACTACATATTATGCGACCTTTCAGGTCGAAAGCGGGGATCGGATGGAGCTGTCTATGACGGGCAGCGAATACGGCCTGCTTGTGGAGGGAGACAGAGGCAAACTCACCTTTCAGGGAACCAGATACCTCGGCTTTGAGCGCCGGTAGCGCAGCCTTGCAAAAAAACAGCGCCCGACCGACCGGACAGAATATGCTGTCCGGTCGGTCGGGCTTTATTGCATAAAAATGGTTACTACCGTTTATTTTACTGCGGTGCACCGTTTCCGTCCGTGCAGCGCCTCTTCCTTGACCTGTAGCATCAGACGTTTGATTGCATCGTCAAAAAACTGCCGCTGCTCCTTGCCAAGGCCTGCGTAGGTGCGCGCCATGGAGGAGAGATTTGACCACAGAGGCGTGTTCTTGATATCCTCCAGCGTGCGCTTGTCCGAGGAGTGCAGTACCTTGAACACCAGCTCAGTGAGCTTTTTCCGGTCGCTGTCAGAGAGCGTTTCCAGCCAGCCGTCGATCACCGCGTCGGAATGACGGCCGAAGGAGGAGCGCTCCGCAGCGGCAACGAGGTGCGTTCCGCTGACCTGCCAGGTCAGCGGGTCATGCTGATTGATGGCCACGCCGCTGCTTTCGATGATGCACGACTCCGTTTCGCTTTCCAGAAATGCGCCGACAATGGAGGATTCCGGCAGGAATTTGCGCACTTTCGGCGCGACGGCGCGATAGCCGCTTCCGGCGAGAAAACGCGCGGAAAAACCGGGACCATCGTTATTGTAGACCGTAACAAGGCGCTTTTGCTGCCGCGCAAGCAGATAGGCACCGGCAAAGACCGCAAGATTGCCGCCCTTGGAATGGCCGGTGATCCAGACCGGCACACGCGGGAAGGCCTCGCAGATCTCGCGGGCGTAATAGGCGGCTTCCTTCTGCGCCGGAATGACAGAGGAAAAGCCAATGCGGCAGTCCTCTTCCCAGCCGATGAGCGTATCATCCGTACCGCGGTAGGCAATCACGACACCGCCTGTGGGCAGACGGAAGGTGACTGCCGCGAACTGCATTCCCTGCGCCTCATCGTGGATGGTTTTATAATGGGACACCGTGACGGAAGCAAAGCGTGGCGTCTGCGCCGCCTGCACCAGCGCGTCCAGACGGCCGACCAGGGAGGTGCGCGGAGAAACCATCGTCTTCTTTACGATCGCAGCGGTACTTTTCAGATCAAGTCCGTCCGAAACGGCAGAATAGTCCAGATAGGAAAAAACGGCGAAGGCCAGCGCATCCACCTCATTGATAGGATCGACGGCAAAGCTCAGGTCGCCGCGCCAGCGCAGATAGGAAAAGAGATTTTCATTGGGTCGTTCCATGATGGATTCCTCCCCAGCATAAGATGGTTTCATTATACCATATTTCCCGATCTGCCGCAAGAGAAAACAAATTGCGTTCCTGTAGGCGGTTTTTCTCCTTTTTCAGGAAGAATCTCAGAAGCAAGTTGAAATTTGTCCGGAATTGTGCTATCGTATGAGTGACTTTTATGCTGGGGAGGTGGTCGCCGTGCGGCGGATGCTGATTCTGATTTTCTGCCTGTTTGCGCTTGCGGGTGCAGCCTGGGCCGCGGACGCGGAGATCACCGCGCTCAATACCGATGTTACGGTCAACGAGGACGGCACCGCACAGGTTACGATGACGGCGGAGGTGGAGTTTTCCGCGGCGGTGCAGAGCTTTCAGATCCCTCTCGGCGCCGGAGCAAAGGATATTGTCCTTTCCGGCTGGGCATACAAAAAGACGACCGTGGACGGTGTGACCTGCCTGAAGCTCTCCAACGAAGCGGGCTTTTCCGGCAGACAGAGCTTTTCCTGTACATATACACTGCCTTGCGGCGTAACGGAAGCCTCTGCCGGACAGCGCTTCCGGCTCTATGCGCCGCAGACCGGCTGGGAATATGCCATCGGCAGCATGACGCTGCGTGTGGCATTTCCGGCGGCGGTCACCGCTGCGCCGGAATGGACGAGCGGCTATTATGAGGATATCATTGACAATTATCTGAAAATCGACGTGGCGGAAAATACCGTGACCGCGCAGTCCATCGAGGCGCTCAAGGACCACGAAACACTGCGGATGGATGTACAGTTCCCGTCGGAGACCTTCCGTCTCGGGAATCTTCCCGGCAAGACGGCAAAGCTGGATATGCTTCTGTTTTTCCTGCTTCTGGCGGTTGCGGCGGTCTACTGGTTTTTCCTCCTGCGCTACAGTCTGATTCTGCCGCGGCAGCAGCAGACAGCAGGGACGGACTGCACGGCCGGCGAGGTGCCTTGCCTGCTCTACGGCGCGGCAGCAGACCCCGCGGGGGTGCTCGCGCACTGGGGCAATCTCGGCTATGTGCGCATTGTCCGCAGCCGCCGCGGACGGATCCTGCTCTATAAGCAGATGGAAATGGGCAACGAGCGCAAGCCAGCCGAGCGCAAGTTTTTCAAAGCAATCTTCCGTAATGCAGAGGTCTGTGACGCAGCGAGCCAGCGCTTCCGCGCGGCGGCGGAGCAGATGCGTCTTTCTGTCCGCAAAAGCTGGCTGCGCCGCCTGTTTTCGCCGCACAGCGGCAGCCCGCTCGTCTTGCGCGGGCTCGGCCTTGCTGCGGGACTGGCCGTCAGCCTGATGCTTTTTGATATTTTGCTGCCTGCGGGCGGCCTGCGCTGGGTCTTCCTTGCGCTTTTGACGCTGATCGGCGGTTCGCTGCATTTTCTTTTGCAGCGGGCGGTGCTCATGGCGATGCGCCGGGGCCGCCGCGTGTGGCTGCCGATGGGACTGGGTGCACTGCTGACGCTCATCCTGCTCGGACATTTTGCGGGCAGGGGATTTGTGGTTTTTCTTGATGTGCTGATGCAGCTTTTCTGTGCGCTGACGACGATTTTCGGCGGAAAACGCTCGCAAACGGGTCAGGAGCAGGCCCGCCGGCTGCTGGGACTGCGGCGCTTCCTGCGCCGCGCCGACCAGGGTACACTTCAACGCCTGATCTATCAGGATCCGCAGTATTTTTACCGGATGCTGCCCTTTGCCGACGCGTTGGGTGCGGCCGGACCCTTTGTCCGCCATCTCGGGAAGCTGGCGCCGGAGACCTGCGGATGGTTACAGGATGCGGAGGACAATGTCCGCACACCGGAGGATTTTTACCAGCTGTATCTGGAGATGGCCGCGGCCGTTCGCGGGGAGCGCTACCGTGCGCCCAAGGCCGCGCCGCCGCGCCGCCGACCGCCTGCACCGCCGCGTCCTGCCGCTGTGCAGAGCCGGCCGCAGCGTCCGCACCGCCGGACGGAATACGATTACGATGAGATCTGAGGAGCAGATATGGACGAATATCAGTTTTATGCGCTTGTGTCCCGAATGCGATATATCACGCGCTGGGGTCTGATGCGCAACACCTTTTCCGAAAATGTGCAGGAGCACAGCCACATGGTCGCGGTGCTGGCGCACGCGCTGGCGCTGATCCGCCGGGATATTCTCGGCCTGCCCGCCGAGCCGGAGCGCTGCGCGGTGGCTGCGCTGTTCCACGATGCCTCCGAGATCCTGACGGGCGATCTTCCGACGCCGGTGAAGTATTACAATCCTGACATCCGAACTGCCTACAAGCAGGTCGAGCACGTCAGCGGCACCAAACTTCTGGAGATGCTTCCGCCGGAACTGCGGGAAAGCTACGCACCGCTGATTCACGAATCCGATGAGAGCGTGAATGACATCGTCAAGGCGGCCGACAAGCTTTCGGCGCACATCAAGTGCATCGAGGAGCTCAAGGCGGGCAATCTGGAATTTGAGTCCGCCGCTGCGCAGACCCGGAAGGCGCTGGAGGCCATGCAGCTTCCGGAGCTGGACTGGTTTCTTGCGCACTGCCTGGCCAGCTTCGGAAAGAACCTCGATCAGCTCGAATAGAGAAAAAGCGCCGCGGTTGCGGCGCTTTTGTCGATTTGCACGAGAAAATATGGGGAGAAACACGGAAAAATGTGTGAATTTTTTTTCAAAAATTGAGAAAAACGGTTGAATTTTGCGACGATTTATCATAGAATAAATCAAGTGGCGTTTTCCGAAGAATTCCTGCGGGAAACAGCCGAATTTCTATCATAATTCAGGGAACAACCTATGCTGAATGTAGTTCTTGTCGCACCGGAGATTCCGCAGAACACCGGAAATATTGCCCGCACCTGCGCCGCAACCGGCTCAGTGCTGCATCTGGTCAAGCCGCTGGGCTTTGACATTTCCGAACGGGCGGTCCGCCGGGCAGGTCTGGACTACTGGCATCTGGTGGATGTCCGCGTTTATGAGAATCTGGACGAGCTGTTTGCACGCAATACCATAGAGCAGATGCGCCTGTTTTCCACCAAAGCACCGCGAGGCTATGCCGAGGCGGATTATCAGGACGGCTGTTTTCTCTTCTTCGGCAGGGAAACGCGCGGACTGCCGGAGGACTTTCTGGAGGCGCACCGCGCCGACTGTGTCCGCATTCCCATGCGGGAGGAGGCCCGCTCCCTGAATCTGAGCAATTCCGTCGCCGTGGGCGTGTTTGAAGCGCTGCGGCAGATGGACTTTCCCCATTTGTGTGAGTTCGGAAAAATGAAGCATTTCTAGGAGGTACACATATGAATTACAACAAGAAATCCGTAAAGGACATCGACGTCAAGGGCAAGAGAGTTCTCTGCCGCTGCGACTTCAACGTTCCGACCAAGGAAGGCAAGATCACCAGCGACAAGCGCATCGTTGCTGCTCTGCCGACCATCGAGTATCTGATCGCGCACGGCGCGCGCGTCATCCTCTGCTCCCACATGGGCAAGCCCAAGGGCGAGTGGAAGCCGGAGCTCTCCCTGAAGGTCGTTGCCGACCGCCTGAGCGAGCTGCTGGGCAAGCAGGTCATCATGGCTTCCGACGTTGTCGGTGAAGATGCCAAGGCCAAGGCTGCCGCACTCAAGGACGGCGACGTGATGCTGCTGGAGAACGTCCGGTTTATGAAGGGCGAAACCAAGAATGATCCGGAGCTGTCCAAGGAGCTGGCTTCTCTGGCTGAGATCTTTGTCAATGATGCCTTCGGCACCGCACACAGAGCACATTCCTCCACCGCCGGTGTGGCAGAATATCTGCCCGCAGTCTGCGGCTTCCTCGTTGAAAAGGAAGTTTCCATCATGGGCAAGGCACTGGCAGATCCTGCCCGTCCCTTCGTTGCCATCCTCGGCGGCGCCAAGGTTTCCGACAAGCTCAACGTCATCAACAATCTGCTTGAGAAGGTCGACACCCTCATCATCGGCGGCGGCATGGCCTATACCTTCCTTGCTGCGAAGGGCTACTCCGTCGGCAAGTCTCTGCTGGACAATGAGAAAATCGACTATTGCCGCGATATGATGAAAAAGGCCGAGGAGAAGGGCGTCAAGCTCCTGCTGCCGGTCGATACCGTTGTTGCCTCCGATTTCCCGAACCCCATCGACGGCCCGATCGAGGTCGAGACCGTCGCTGCCGATGCCATTCCTGACGACAAGGAAGGCCTGGACATCGGCGAAAAGACCCGCGAACTCTTTGCCGAGGCTGCCAAGACTGCCAAGACCGTCGTGTGGAACGGCCCTATGGGCGTGTTCGAGAACCCGACGCTTGCCAAGGGCACCATCGCCGTGGCACAGGCGCTGGCAGACAGCGACGCTGTGACCATCGTCGGCGGCGGCGATTCCGCGGCAGCCTGCGAGCAGCTCGGCTTTGCAGATAAGATCACCCATATTTCTACCGGCGGCGGCGCCTCTCTGGAATTCCTTGAAGGTCTGGAGCTTCCCGGCATCGCCTGCCTGCAGGACAAATAATATTTTAAGGAGCAAGAATTAAAAATGAATCGTAAATACCGTAAGACCCTGATCGCAGGCAACTGGAAGATGAATAAGACGCCCTCCGAGACGAAGGCGTTCATGACCGAACTCAAGGCCGTTCTGCCCAAGGGCCGCTGGTGCGATATCGCCCTGTGCGTCCCCGCGGTCTGCATTCCCGCAGCCGTCCGCGCCATGCGGGAAACCCGCGTCGGCATCGGCGCAGAGAACTGCAATGCCAATGCCTCCGGCGCATTCACCGGTGAAATCTCCACCGGTATGCTCCTCGACGCAGGCTGCAAGTATGTTATTCTCGGTCACTCCGAGCGCCGCGCCATGGGCGAGACCGATGCCGAGATCAACGCCAAGACGCTGGCCGCGCTGGAAGCCGGCCTGACCCCTATCGTCTGCTGCGGCGAAACGCTGGAGCAGCGCGAGGCGGGCATCACCGAGGAGTGGATTTCCATGCAGATCAAGCTGGCCCTTGCCGGTGTGCCGGAAGAAAAGAGCCGCAAGCTGGTCATCGCCTATGAGCCCATCTGGGCCATCGGCACCGGCCGTACCGCCACGCCAGAGCAGGCGGAAGAAGTCTGCGAGCACATTCGCTCCATCGTCCGCAAGCTCTTTGGCTCCAAGAATGCCCGTGCGACCACCATTCTCTATGGCGGCTCCATGAACGAGAAGAACGCTTTCGAGCTGCTGGCACAGCCTGACATCGACGGCGGCCTGATCGGCGGCGCTTCCCTGGTTCCCGAGAAGTTCGTGAAGATCATCGAGGCGGCAAATCAGCCTGTTGCATAAATTTTTGTGCAAACTGCACAAAAGGCACCGAGGTTTTTCTCGGTGCCTTTTTGCAACTTCATATTTTGTTTACAGAAATCGACCCCTCGATGTGCTATAATAGAAATGCCGGTAAATGCCGGAAGTACCCCGATGGCTCTGCTTCGGGAAAGAGAGGCGATAGTTTGAATCTGCTGTTTTTTCTGACTCCCAAGGCTACCTGTACATATTTGTATGATGATTATACGCTCCGGCAGGCATTGGAGCGAATGGAAAACTCCGGCTACACGGCGCTGCCCATCCTCAGCCGCTGCGGGACTTACTGCGGCACACTGACAGAGGGTGACCTGCTGTGGGCGGTCAAGAATCTGTGCTGTATGGATCTGCGTGATACGGAAAATCATAATATCATGGAAATCGGCCACCGTAAAGATAATCTCCCCGTTTCTGTTTCGACGGATATGCAGACACTTCTGCTGAAGGCAACGGATCAGAACTTTGTTCCCGTCGTGGATGACAAAGGGGATTTTATCGGTATTGTCACACGGCGTGCCATCATGCGCTTCTGTATGGAGAATCTCATCACCCCGCAGATTGCGGAGGTAGGGTAAAAAACAAATCCCGGACGACCTGGTGAATCAGGCCGTCCGGTTTTTTAATCAATTGTACGCATGTACGCAGGGGGGTCTCAGTGCTCCTGCCAGTCAAGACTGCGGCCGACGGCCTTTTCCCAGCCCCGGCGGCATTCCTCCCGCCGGGCCGCATCCATGTGCGGCGCGAAGGTTACGTCGCACTGCCACAGGCGCTTCAGCTCCTCCTGATCCTTCCAGAAGCCGACGGCAAGCCCTGCCAGATACGCCGCGCCCAGCGCGGTCGTTTCGCGCACGACCGGGCGCTTCACCGGACAATTCAGCATATCCGCCTGAAACTGCATCAGAAATGCATCCCGGCTTGCGCCGCCGTCCACGCGCAGCTCTGAGAGCTTTGCGCCGGTGTCCTTCTGCATTGCGTCGGCTAGATCCATGCTCTGGTAGGCGATAGATTCCTGCGCCGCGCGAATGATGTGCTCGCGCCGGGTGCCGCGGGTAATACCGACGATTGCGCCGCGGGCATACATATCCCAGTGCGGCGCGCCGAGACCGGTAAAGGCAGGAACGAAGTAGACCCCGCCCGTGGACGGAACCTTGCCTGCGTAATACTCCGCATCGCGGGATTCGTTGAGAAAGCGCATCTCGTCGCGCAGCCACTGGATGACTGCGCCGCCGACAAACACGCTGCCCTCCAGCGCGTAGGTCACCTTTCCGCCCAGTCCGGCGGCGATGGTCGTGACCAGCCCATGCCGGCTGACGCAGGGTGTTTCGCCCGTGTTCATCAGCAGAAAGCAGCCCGTGCCGTAGGTGTTCTTCGCGTCGCCTCGTTCAAAGCAGCATTGGCCGAAGAGCGCGGCCTGCTGGTCACCCGCCATGCCTGCGATGGGAATTTCACAGCCCTGTACATTGCAGGTGCCGAGCAGACCGCTGCTGTCGCAGACCTGCGGCAGCATCTGCATGGGAATGCGCAGCGCGGCGCACAGACGCTCGTCCCAGCAGAGGCGGCGGATGTCAAAGAGCATGGTGCGTGAGGCGTTGGTATAGTCCGTGGCGTGGACCGCGCCGCCGGTCAGCTTCCACAGAAGCCAGGTGTCCACCGTACCGAACAGCAGCTCGCCGCGCTCGGCACGTTCCTGCGCACCGGGGACCTGGTCGAGGATCCAGCGGATCTTCGTTGCGGAAAAATAGGCGTCGAGCACGAGGCCGGTCGTGTCGCGAATGTAACCCTCCAGCCCGTCGGCGCGCAGACGGTCGCAGAGTGCAGCCGTGCGGCGGCACTGCCAGACGATGGCATTGTAGATGGGGCGGCCCGTGGCCTTTTCCCAGACAACCGTCGTCTCGCGCTGATTCGTGATGCCGATGGCGGCAATGTCGTGTACGTCGCAGCCGCTGCGCGTGATTGCCTCCATCATGACGCCGTACTGGCAGGAGTACAGCTCCATGGGGTCATGCTCCACCCAGCCGGACTGAGGATAGATCTGCGGGAATTCTCTCTGCGCGGAGGCGACAATGTTCTGTGCGCGGTCAAAAACGATGGCGCGGCTGCTGGTCGTGCCCTGATCCAGCGCAACGATGTATTTCTTCATGGAAGTTCCTCCGTTGATTTAATAGGGGAGTGCGCTGCCGCCGATAAACTCGCGCAGAAGAGAATCCTCCGGCACCAATGCCGGATCGACTGCCGGCAGCTCACGAAGCACCTGCACCGCGTCGGCAAGATCGGGGTATTCTTCCACCAGACGGTCCAGCGCATCGGCAAGACAGGTATGGTAGATACCCATTTCGGCAGAGTAGAATGAGTCTATGCTGTAGTGTGCATGCTGCTTGAAGGGCATGATGTATTTCTGCTCCCCGCGATCCACACGCTCACGCATCCCAATGGTCTGTGTATAGGCACGGCCGCGGCAAAGACTGTCGCGGAGCATCCGCCGCACCAGCCGAATTTTGGAGGGGTGCAGGACGCGGCCGTTTTCAGCCGTAATTCGTGTGCGCACACTGACATAGATGCGCGTGGTCCAATCGGCAGAGCCGATGACATCGGGATTCAGGGCGTGGATGCCCTCCATGATGATCAGTTCGCCGGGCTTGCGCCGCAGCGTGCGGCCGTCGAAAACGCGGCGACTGGTCTTGAAATCATAGCGCGGCAGTTCGATCTCCTGCCCATCGAGGATCTGCCCGAGCTGCTGCTGAAAAAAGGGAATGTCCACACGCGTGGGCTTTTCCAGATCCAGTTCGTTGCGGTTGAGCAGTTCAATTTCCCGCTCGGTCAGGGGAAGAAAATAATCGTCCATGCAAAGCGTATGGGTCTCCATCCCCTTGCGGCAAAGCGCCCGCTCAATCAGAAGGGCGGTCGTGGTCTTGCCGGAGCCGGACGGCCCGGCGAGCAGGACGATGGGACGCGAACGTGCATTGGCGGCAATCAGCTCGGCCGCCTGATCAATCTGCTTGAGATAAAATCTTTTGTCGCTCTCCAGAACGGCCGAGGGGTCGGCAGTCAGCAGGGAACGGAGCTGGTCGGTTGTCATGGCAAAGGACTCCTTTCTGTTTTTGTAGTATATCACAGACCGGCAGGAAAAGCATAGCGCCCCACTGATTTTTTGTTTATTTTGACGAAAAATCCGCGGCAGAAGGAAAGAGGAAACGGACGCAAGCGAGAATTCACCGGGTTCTTGGATCAAATGCCGGATTTCCCGGTGCTGAACTATTGCATTTCCGGTGGGAAAACTCTATAATAAACACGTTTGACTATCTAATAGAAAGTGGAAGAAAGAAATGAGTTCATTAAAAGAAAACAAAATGGGCGTCGTCCCTATGGGGCGGCTGCTTCTCGGTATGGCGCTGCCGATGGCGCTGTCCATGCTGGTGCAGGCACTTTACAACGTGGTGGACAGCGTGTTTGTCTCGCGTATCTCGGATGTGAACAACTATGCGTTTACCGCTGTTTCTCTGGCTTTCCCGGTGCAGAATATCATGATCGGCATCGCAACGGGTGTTGCTGTCGGCGTCAACGCACTGCTTTCCCGCGCACTTGGCGAGAAAAATCAGGAGGAGGTCAATTCCTCCGCGCTCAACGGCCTGGTGCTCTCCGCCTGCGGTATGCTCCTGTGCGTGCTGTTCGGTATTTTCGGCGCGGAGCCCTATATGCGCTCCCTGACCCCGCAGCCGGAAACCATTGCCTACGGCGTGGACTATATCCGTGTGATCTGCATTGCCTCCTTCGGCATCTTCGGCGCGATCCTCTTTGAACGTCTCCTGCAATCCACGGGGCGCACGACCTACACCATGATCACGCAGGGAACCGGTGCGATCATCAATATTATCCTCGACCCCATCCTGATCTTCGGATACTTCGGCTTGCCGCGCATGGAGGTCAAGGGCGCTGCTATCGCTACGGTGGCGGGACAGATCGTCGCGTTTGTCCTTGCCGTGCTGCTCAACAAGAAGAAAAATGTGGATGTACATCTGTCTCTCAAGGGTTTCCGCCCCAGCGGAAACATGATCGGCCGCATCCTCGGCATCGGCGTTCCCTCCATGCTGATGATCGCCATCGGCTCGCTGATGACCTACAGCTTCAATCTGGTGCTCGACCGATTCAATGACCCTCTGACCCAGTCTATGCTGGGCGAAACCGGAAAGACGGTCTTCGGCGCATATTTCAAGCTGCAAAGCTTCATTTTTATGCCGGTATTCGGCATCAATAACGCAGTGCTGGCCATCTCCGCCTACAACTACGGCGCACGCAAGCCGGAACGCATTATGGGCGTGGTCAAGTACGGCATCCTGGGTGCGACCTTTATGATGCTGGTCGGTACGGTGCTGTTCCTGACCATTCCGGAAGCGCTCCTCGGCTTCTTCAACCCGGATGCGGACACGCTGGCCGTGGGTGAACCGGCTTTGCGCATCATGTGCATTCCCTTCCTTGCTGCGGGTGTGAGTATCATCTTCAACGGCATTTATCAGGGCCTCGGCAAGAGCCAGTACAGCATGTATGTCTCCATGACGCGCCAGCTCATCGTGCTGATCCCCGTGGCTTATCTGCTTTCCCTCAGCGGGAGTATGGATGCCGTGTGGTTTTCCTTCCCCATTGCGGAGGTCGCGTCGCTGCTTTTGAGCATTCTCCTGATGGTTTTGCTCTATCGGAAAAAGATCCGTCCGCTTTCCGCGGAAAAAACCGAAGAAACCACTTGAAATCCGTGTTTTTGCGTGGTATAATTCCGTGTATCAACAGAAAGGACGTTCGTTTCATGCTTCGTTCGATGTTTGCTGCATATTACTTTAACTATTACTTTTTTACCGGAAGTAATAGCGTTTCGTGCTGCAAATAAGTCCTTTTGAATTTGTATTGTAAGGCTGCACGAAGAGCGTTTCGTGCAGCCTATTTTTTATGACAGGGAGCGTAGAAAGATGATTACCGTATTGCGAAAAGGAACCACACAGGCTCAGATGGAAAATCTCATCTCCTGGCTGAGCACGCAGGGGCTGGATGTCCACATCTCCAAAGGACAGGACTACACCATCCTCGGCCTGATTGGCGATACCAGCCGCGTCGATATGGAACTGCTGGCAAGCCTCGACATCGTTGAATCGGTCAAGCGTGTCACGGACCCCTTCAAGCAGTGCAACCGCCAGTTCCACCCGGAGGATACGGTCGTCGAGGTCGGCGGCGTAAAGATCGGCGGCGGAAATTTCTGCATGATTGCCGGTCCCTGCTCTGTTGAGACCGAGGAGCAGATCATCTATGTCGCCGAGCAGGTCAAGGCGGCGGGCGCGGATATCCTGCGCGGCGGCGCATTCAAGCCCCGCACCTCTCCCTATGATTTTCAGGGGCTCAAGGACGAAGGCATCCGCCTGCTGCTGAAGGCGAAAAAAGTCACGGGACTGCCCATCGTCACAGAAATCATGAACGCGAACTATCTTGATCTGTTTGAGGATGTAGATATTATCCAGGTCGGCGCGCGCAATATGCAGAACTTTGATCTTCTGAAAGAATTGGGCCGGACGAACAAGCCTATTTTGCTCAAGCGCGGCCTTGCCAACACACTCAAGGAATTCCTGATGAGTGCGGAATACATCATGTCCGAAGGAAACCAGAACATCATCCTGTGCGAGCGCGGTATCCGTACCTTTGATACCTATTCCCGCAACACCCTTGATCTGACGGCGGTGCCCATGCTGCACGAGCTGAGCCATCTGCCGGTCATCGTCGATCCCAGCCATGCTACGGGCAAGGTACGTTTGGTGCCGCCCATGGCGCTGGCGGCAGTTGCCTGCGGTGCAGACGGTGTGATGGTCGAGGTGCATAACGACCCGATGCATGCCCTGTGCGACGGCGCGCAGTCTCTGAAGCCGGAGCAGTTTGCCGACCTGGCCAAACGGATGCGCCGCGTGCGGGAGGCACTCGTATGACGGTCGGGATCCTTGGACTTGGCTTGATCGGCGGCTCGCTGGCGCGAGCCTACCACGATGCGGGACACCGCGTTCTGGGCTGTGACCGGGACGCTTCCACCGTTCAGTTTGCGCAGATGGCGCATGCGGCGGATGCACCGCTCACGGAGGAGAACATCGGCTCCTGCGAGCTTTTGCTGCTGGCAGTCTGCCCGCAGGCAGCGGCAGACTATCTGGAAGCCATGGGAGAAAAAATCGCAAAGACTGCGATTGTCGTCGACTGCTGCGGTATCAAGCGGCAGATTTGCGAGGCGGGTTTCCGTCTGGCGGAGCGGCACGGATGGCTCTATGTGGGAGGGCATCCCATGGCCGGCACGCACTTTTCGGGCTTCAAGTACAGCCGAGCCGATCTGTTCAGGGGCGCGCCCATGGTGCTCGTGCCGCCGGTATTCGACGATATCCGCCTGCTTGAGCGGGTGAAGGAGCTGCTTGCTGCGCCGGGCTTCGGCAGCTTTTCCGTCACAACGGCGGAGAAGCATGACAGGATGATCGCTTTTACCTCACAGCTTGCACACCTTGTTTCCAATGCTTATATCAAAAGTCCGACGGCAGGGGCGCACCGCGGCTTTTCCGCCGGAAGCTATAAGGATCTGACCCGCGTGGCGTGGCTCAACGCGCCCATGTGGACGGAGCTGTTCCTCGATAACAGGGATTTCCTGCTGACCGAGCTGGACACGCTGATGGAAAGTCTTCAGGTCTACCGCGACGCCCTGGCAGGCGGCGATGCAGATGCACTCTGCACCGCACTGGAGGCGGGCAAGCGGCGCAAGGAGGAGGTTGACGGGATATGAAAACGGTAAAAGTCAAGGCATCCGGCTGCTATGATGTGAAGATCGGACGCGGTCTGCTGGACTCGCTGGGGACGGAGCTTTCCGCGCTCGCGTCGGGCAGCGTACTGATCGTCACGGATACGAACGTCGCGCCGCTCTGGCTGGAGCGTGCGGAGAAATCTCTGAAATCCACAGGATTTTCGGTATATTCTACGGTGATTCCGGCGGGAGAAAAGTCCAAAAATCTGGAAAACTACGGAAAGCTTCTCTGCCTGCTGGCGGATAAACACTTGACCCGGACGGACACCGTTGTTGCCCTTGGCGGCGGCGTGGTGGGCGATCTGGCAGGCTTTGCTGCGGCAACCTACCTGCGCGGCCTGCGCTTTGTCCAGGTGCCGACGACGCTTCTGGCGATGGTTGATTCCTCCGTCGGCGGCAAGACGGCTGTCGATCTTCCGGAGGGGAAAAATCTTGCGGGTGCGTTCCATCAGCCTGCGCTGGTGCTGTGCGACCCGGCAACACTGGATACCCTGCCGGAGGAAACTTTCCGCGAGGGATGCGCCGAGGTCATCAAGACGGCCATCCTCTTCGACCGTCCGCTCTTCGACCGGCTGTCGCAGGACGGGCTGAAGTTTGACCGTGAGGATGTAATTGCACGCTGCGTTGCGCACAAGCGCGACGTCGTGGCGGAGGACGAGTTTGAAACCGGCCGCCGCAAGCTCCTGAACCTCGGGCACACCGTCGGTCATGCGGTGGAGAAGTGCAGCGGCTATTCCGTGCCGCACGGCGCGGCGGTTGCCATCGGTACGGCGGTCATGGCGCGTGCCTGCTGCAAAGAGGACAGGAATGAGATCCTGTCGGTGCTGAAAAAATTCGGCCTGCCGCTCGATACGCAGTTCACACCGCGGGAGCTGGCGCAGGCTGCACTTTCGGATAAAAAGCGGCAGGGCGATACGGTCACGCTTGTCATTCCAACGGCGGTGGGGAAGTGCGAGCTGTGCCGCCTGCCGGTATCGGAGCTGGAATCGGTGATGGAAGCGGGGATGACGCAATGGAGCTGACGCTGCCTCCCGTTCGAATTTCGGGGACGGTCGAAGCCATTGCGTCCAAATCGCAGGCACACCGCCTGCTTCTGTGCGCGGCACTGGCCGACCGTACTACGCGCCTGACCTGTGCGGAGCTTTCCGAGGACATTCAGGCCACGGCGCGCTGTTTGAACGCCATGAGCGCGTCGGTCTGCTATGCCGCCGACGCCTTCACCGTCCGCCCGCTGGCTTACGCCGAGGGCGACCTCACGCTCGACTGCGGGGAGAGCGGCTCGACACTGCGTTTTCTGCTGCCGGTCGTTGCCGCGCTGGGACTGTGTGCCGATTTTAAGCTGCATGGCCGTCTGGCTGAGCGCCCGCTTTCGCCCCTGTGGGAGGAGCTGGAGGCGCATTGCTGCACGCTTTCGCGTCCGGAGCCTGACACGGTGCGCTGCGAGGGACGGCTGCACGCGGGCGTTTTCCGCCTGCCGGGCGACGTTTCCTCTCAGTTTATTTCCGGACTTCTCTTTGCCCTGCCGCTGCTGCCGACGGACTCGCAGATCGTCCTGACCAGTCCGGCACAGTCGCGCGGCTATATCGACCTGACGCTCCGCGCACTGGCACAGTTCGGTGTGACGGCAGAGCCGGCGCCGGACGGCTGGCATATCCCCGGCGGTCAGCGCTATTGCAGCCCCGGAAGGCTGACGGTGGAGGGCGACTGGTCGAACGCGGCCTTCTGGCTGTGCGCGGGTGCGGTTTCCGGCCCGGTCACGGTGACGGGACTTGCGGCGGACTCCGCGCAGGGCGACCGGAAAATTGCGGACATCCTTCGCTTATTCGGCGCGAAGCTGACGCAGACGGCGGATGCCGTGACGGTTTTTCCCGCGCCCCTGCGGGGCTGCGAAGTGGATGTGTCCGATATTCCGGATCTCGCGCCGCCTGTTGCACTACTGGCCGCCTGCGCTTCGGGCGAAACCCGGTTGACCGGCGCAGGACGGCTGCGCATCAAGGAAAGCGACCGCCTGCGCAGTATCGCACAGACCCTTCGCGCACTCGGCATAGCAGCGGAGGAGGGGACGGATACCCTGACCGTCTGCGGGGGAGCGCTCACGGGGGGACTTGTGAGCAGTCATAACGACCACCGCATCGCTATGCTGGCGGCCATTGCCGCAGGCGCCTGCTGCGGTCCCGTCACGCTGCGCGGCGCGGAGGCGGTAAAAAAATCCTATCCGCGCTTCTGGACGGATTATCGAGCGATGACAAAGGAGGTCAAGCGATGAGCAGCAGCTTCGGTTCCGCTTTGAGGATCACCATTTTCGGGCAGTCCCACGCACCCGCCATCGGCGTGTGCATGGAGGGTTTCCCGGCGGGCTTTTCGCCCGACTTTGATGAACTGAACGCCTTTTTATCCCGGCGTGCGCCGGGGCAGGGCGCACATACAACAGCTCGCCGCGAGCCGGACCGTCCGGAGTTTCTCGCAGGTTTTGCAAATGGTCACACCTGCGGCGCGCCGCTGACGGCGATCATCCGCAATACGGACACACGCAGTGCGGATTATGCGGCCTTTACGGACGTGCCGCGCCCGTCCCATGCGGACTATCCGGCGCAGGTCAAGTGGCAGGGCGCGCAGGACGCCGCGGGCGGCGGACATTTTTCCGGCCGCCTGACTGCCCCTCTGTGCATTGCAGGCGGTCTTTGCCTGCAATACCTGAAGCAGCGCGGCATTGAGATTGGCGCACACATCGAACGCATCGGCGCAGCGGCCGACCGGCGCTTTTCACCCACGCAGCCGGAGCTTCCGGTGCCGGGCGGGATACTTCCCGTTCTGGATAGCACCAGCACAGAGTCCATGCTCTCCGAGATCGCTGCGGCAAAGGCGGCGGGAGACAGCGTCGGCGGCTGCATCGAATGTGCCGTGACCGGCCTGCCGGTGGGGTTGGGCAGCCCTATGTTCGGCGGGATGGAAAACCGGCTGGCACAGATTCTGTTCGGTATTCCGGCGATTAAGGGTGTGGAATTCGGCTGCGGCTTTGCCTGCGCCGGGCTGCGCGGCAGTGAGAATAATGATCCTTACCGCGTGCACGACGGCGCAGTGCGCACCAGCACCAACAACGCCGGCGGGATTCTGGGCGGCCTGACGACGGGAATGCCGCTGATTTTCCGGGTGGCGGTCAAGCCGACGCCCTCCATCTCCCGGCCGCAGGAAAGTGTCCGTCTCTCAGAGAAAGCAGACGCCATTCTTGAAATCCATGGACGCCACGATCCCTGCATCGTTCCCCGCGCGGTTCCCTGCGTCGAGGCTGCCGCCGCGATTGCCATTCTGGACGCACTTTTGGAGGAAAGTTTATGAATCTGGACGAATTACGCACACAGATCGACACTGTGGATAATTCATTGGTCGAGCTGTTTCAGAAGCGCATGGACATCGCTGCTCAGATTGCCGAGTACAAACGGGAAAACGGCCTGCCCATCTTGCAGAGCGCCAGAGAACGCGAGAAGCTGGCTGCGATCACCGGCAGTGCGCGGGAGGATATGCAGCGCTATCTGCGCGTGCTGTACTCCCTGCTGTTTGAGCTGAGCCGCACCTATCAGGGGGCGCTCTACCGCAGCGATACCGACCTTTACCGCACGATCACGCGGGCCATCGAAGAAACACCGAAGGTATTCCCAAAACAGGCGGCGGTCGCCTGTCAGGGTGTGGAGGGTGCATATGCCCAGCTTGCCTGCGAACGCCTGTTCTCTGCCCCGTCCATTCAGTTCTTCCGCAATTTCGACGGTATTTTCACCGCGATCGAGGCCGGCCTCTGCCGCTATGGCATCCTGCCCATTGAGAACAGCACCGCCGGCTCTGTCCGGCAGGTCTACGACCGGATGCTGGAGCATCACTTTTACATCGTGCGCTCGGTGCGCATGAAGATCGACCACTGCCTGCTGGCCAAGCCCGGAACGAAGGAGATCCACGAGGTCTTTTCCCATGAGCAGGCGATCAGCCAGTGTGCGGAGTTTCTCAAAACATTGGGAAAGAATGTGCGCGTGACCTGTTGTGAAAATACCGCTGCCGCGGCGCAGCGTGTGGCGATGTCCGAACGGACGGACGTGGCCGCGCTCTCCTCTCGCCAGTGCGCGGAGCTCTACGGCCTGACCTGCCTGCGCTATGCCGTGCAGGATAAGGGAAACAATCACACGCGCTTCCTGTGCATTTCCAAAACGCCTGAAATCTACCCGGGCGCGGACCGCACGAGCATCCGCCTGGTACTGGCGCATAAGCCGGGGTCGCTGTACCGCGTGCTTGCGCGGTTGTACGCGCTGGATATCAATCTTCTGAAACTTGAAAGCCGCCCCATGCCCGACCGGGACTTTGAATTCCAGTTTTACCTTGATCTGGAAACGTCAGTCTACTCCGAGGAATTCGCGCAGCTCATGTGCGAGCTCGACGGCATCTGCGAGGAGTTCACCTATCTCGGCAGTTATTCGGAGGTCGTGTGATGCGTTGCGGGCTTCTGGGAGAACATCTGACCCACAGCTATTCGCCGCAGATTCACGCGCTGCTTGGCGAGTATTCCTACGAACTGTTTGAGGTCGCTCCGGAGAAACTGGGAGATTTTTTGCTGGAAGGGGAGTTTGACGGACTGAATGTGACCATCCCCTATAAGCGTGCGGTGATCCCGTACTGCGAGGAGCTGTCCGCATCGGCGCGTACTCTCGGCAGCGTCAACACGCTTCTGCGCCGCGCCGACGGAACACTCTATGGAGATAACACCGATCTCGACGGCTTCCGCTGGCTTTTGGCACGGGGCGGCGGAATCAGGCCCGGAGAAAAAGCACTGGTGCTGGGGAACGGAGGCGCATCGCAGACGGTGCAGGCCGTGCTCCGCACGGCAGGTGCGGAGGTGACGGTGCTCTCGCGCCGCGGACAGAATAATTATGACGCCATTTCCCGGCATACGGATGCCCGCCTGGTTGTCAATGCGACTCCCGTTGGGATGTATCCCAATAACGGCGAACGGCTGATCGACCTGTCGCTGCTTCCGCAGTGCCGCTGCGTGCTGGATCTCATCTATAATCCTGCCCGCACACGGCTGCTGCTCGATGCCGAAGCGCGGGGAATCCGCTGCGAAAACGGCCTGCCCATGCTGGTGGCGCAGGCCAAACGCGCGGCTGAGGTCTTTACCGGCCGGGAGATCCCGGATGCGCTCTGCACTGACATCCTGCGCCGTATGGAGACGCAGATGCACAATCTGATCCTCATCGGGATGCCCGGCAGCGGCAAGACGACCGTCGGCCGCCTGTTGGCCGGGCAGCTCGGCCGCCCCTTCTACGATGCGGACGAAGAAATCGAAGAGAGAATCGCCTGCTCCATTCCGGCTTTTTTTGCCGAGCGGGGAGAGGCAGCCTTCCGCGTGGTCGAAACCGAGGTGCTGGCAGACCTGGGCAAGCGCTCCGGCTGCGTCATCGCCACAGGCGGCGGCAGCGTGACGCGGGAGGAAAACTACGAGGCGCTGCATCAGAACGGCACCATTGTGTGGCTGCGTCGGGAATTGGACGAGCTTCCCGTGGCAGGCCGTCCCGTGAGCCAGAGCCGCGATCTGCGTGAGCTTTATGCACAGCGCGAGCCGGCATACCGGCGCTTTGCCGACTTCTGCGTGGACAACGAAAGCACGCCGGAAGCGGCTGCGGAAAAAATCAAGGAGCTGAGCCTATGAAACTGCTGGTACTCAACGGCCCAAATCTGAATCTGCTGGGACTTCGGGAGCCGGACATCTACGGAAATCGGAGCTACGCGGCGTTGGAGGAATTCATCCGCGCGGCGGCGCGGGAGGCCGGCTGCGAGGTTGAAATCCGTCAGACCAACCATGAGGGCGTGCTGGTAGACTGGATCCAGGAGGCCTACGGCATGTTTGACGGCATTGTCATCAATCCGGCCGCCTACACGCACACTTCCGTCGCCATCCTTGATGCGCTGAAGGCTGTGGCGCTTCCCGCTGTGGAGGTACACCTGTCCGACGTGGACGCGCGCGAGCCATTCCGCCGCCTCTCCTATGCGGGGATGGCCTGCAAAAAGACCTGCAAGGGGCTTGGCTTTGAGGGCTACCGCCGCGCGATTCGCTTCCTTTGTGGGTTCGACAATGCCGAATAATTTTTCGCGACCGACGAAAAACACCGCGTAACATATATTTTTCGGTGGGAATTCCGGCGGTTGCCGGTTATTTTCCAAAAAAGATAACGCTCCTGCCTTGCGGGCAGGGGCGTTTTATTGTATAATGGTGTATAGCCCAAAAATAGTACCTATATATCGATATAATTTGTATCAAATGCACAACTGACGAGAAGGGGTCCTGCGCTATGTCTATCTTCTATGTCAACGGGAAAGAAGTCACCGTTGCCGAAAATCAGAAGCTCCTGCGCTATCTGCGCGATGAGCTGCGCCTTACATCCGTCAAGGACGGCTGCAGCGAGGGCGCCTGCGGTGCCTGCACCGTTTTGATCGAGGGGGAACCCTGCCGCGCCTGCATTCCCGATACCGAGCGCTTGCACGGCAAGCACGTGCTGACGGTTGAGGGACTGTCCGACTTTGAAAAGACGGTCTACACCTATGCCTTCGGCGAGGCCGGTGCGGTACAGTGCGGCTTCTGCATTCCGGGTATGGTGCTGTGTGCTAAGAGTCTGCTGGATAAAACCGCCGAACCGACGGACGAGCAGATTCGCTTTGCCATCCGCAATAACTACTGCCGCTGTACCGGCTATGTCAAGATCATTGACGCAATCCGGCTGGCCGGCAGGATTTTTCGCGAGGGGACAATTCCTCTGCCTTCTGCAACGGACTGGCGTATCGGCAGCCGCGTCCAGCGTGTGGACGTGGAAGAAAAGGTGCTTGGCTACGGAAAATATCCCGATGATTTTTATGTGGAGGGAATGTGCTACGGCTCTGCCGTGCGCAGCAAGCATGCCCGCGCCCGCGTGACGGGTATTGACGCCTCCGCTGCCCTGAAGCTGCCGGGTGTGGTGGCGGTGCTGACCGCCGAGGACATCCCCGGGGAGAACAAGGTCGGCCACCTGAAACACGATCAGTATACGCTGATCCCCATCGGCGGCATGACGCATTATCTGGGCGACGCGATTGCGCTGGTGGTTGCAGAGGACCAGGAGACGCTGGAAAAGGCGAAAAAGCTGGTCAAGGTGACCTATGATATTCTCCCGGCGGTGCATAACATCGTGGAGGCGGCCGCAAATACGGCGCTGGTTTTTGAAGAAGAAACCACGAACGTGCAGGCATACAAGCATGTCAGCCGCGGTGATGCGGCCGGTGCGATTGCGGGAGCAAAGTATGTTATTTCCGAGCATTTTGATACCCCCTGGACAGAGCACGCTTTCCTGGAGCCGGAGTGCTGCGTCGCCTATAAGGATGCCGACGGCGATGTCATGCTCATTACGTCCGATCAGTCCTCTCACACAACGCTGCATGAATGCTGCCTGCTGCTCGGCACCAAGAAGGTCAAGGTGCAGAACGCGCTGGTGGGCGGCGGCTTCGGCGGCAAGGAGGATATGTCCGTCCAGCATCACGCGGCGCTTATCACCTACTGCACCGGCCGGCCGGTCAAGGTCAAGCTGAGCCGTCAGGAATCCATTCTGGTGCACCCCAAGCGCCACCATTTTGAGATGGACTTCACCATGGGCTGCGATGAGGACGGAAAAATCCTGGGTGTTAAGGCAAAAGTCTGCTCCGACACGGGCGCATTTGCTTCACTGGGCGGCCCGGTGCTGGAACGCGCCTGCACGCACGCTGCGGGACCCTATGCCTATGAGAATTTTGAGATCGAGGGTACGGCCTACTATACGAATAATCCTCCGGCGGGCGCCTTCCGCGGTTTCGGTGTGACGCAGACCTGCTTCGCCACGGAAACGCTTCTGAATATGATGGCCGAGAAGGTCGGGATATCCCCCTGGGAGATCCGCTACCGCAACGCCATTCGCCCGGGCGGGGTGCTGCCGAACGGCCAGATCGTCGACGGCTCCACCGGCCTTGTGGAAACGCTGGAGGCTGTCAAGCCCTACTATGACGAGGCCATTGCAGCAGGGAAACCCGTGGGCCTGGCCTGCGCGATGAAGAATGCCGGCGTTGGTGTCGGCATCCCTGACTGGGGCCGCTGCAAGCTGATTGTTGAGGAGGATGCAAAGGTGCATATCTACACCGGCGCATCCTGCATCGGACAGGGCCTCGGTACCGTTCTGGTGCAGATGATCGTAACGAATACCGACCTCAAGCGCGAGGATATCGTCTATGAGCGAAGCAATACGTGGATTGCGCCGGACTCCGGCGATACCTCCGGCTCCCGCCAGACGATGATCACGGGCGAGGCCTGCCGCCGCGCCTGCGTGAAGCTGATGCAGGCGAAGGTCGGCAAATCCCTGTCCGCGCTTAAGGGACAGGAATTCTACGGAGAATATCTGGCCAAGACAGACCCGCTCGGGGCGGATGTGCCGAACCCGGTGTCCCATGTCGCCTACGGCTACGCAACACAGCTCTGCATTCTGGATAAGAACACGGGCTATGTGGAAAAGATCGTTGCCGCGCATGACGTAGGCAAGGCGGTCAACCCCCTGTCCTGCGAGGGGCAGATCGAGGGCGGCGTAGTCATGTCCATGGGCTTCGCTCTGACCGAGCAGTATGAGATCGACGCGCACTGCAAGCCCATCTCCCGCTTCGGCACACTGGGACTGTTCCGCGCGCACCAGACGCCGGAGATCAAGGCGATCGTTCTGGATAAGCCGGGACTGGATATCGCCTGCGGCGCTATCGGCATCGGCGAGATCACGTCCATTCCCACGGCGCCGGCCATCGCGGAAGCGTACTACCGGCTTGACGGCGAGCGCCGCTTCAGCCTGCCGCTGGAGCACACGCCCTATGAACGCAGATAAGCGGCGGAAAGGAGAAGCCTTATGATCGTCAAGAAAAAATTTCCGGCAAAAGTTGCCTGCGTCCACTGCAACGGCGGCTGCCGCGCCAAGCAGAGCCCGGAGGGGTATGATCTTTGCAGCTACGGCTGCACCGGCTGCGGTACCTGCATCGACACATGCCGTTTCGGCGCGATCTATCTCAATGCCTACGGCGTAGCTGAGGTGGATGAGAGCAAGTGCATCGGCTGCGGCGCGTGCTATCTTGCCTGCCCGCAGCGGGTCATCCATCTGCGTTTGGAGGCCAACCCCATCGTGGTGCTGTGCTCTAACAAGGACGCACGCTGCAAGGATGTGTGCGACGTGAGCTGTGTTGGCTGTGGCCTGTGCGAAAAGACCTGCCCCGCCGGAGCTATTAAGGTTTCGGAAAACCGTGCCTTTATTTATTCCGATAAGTGCCTGTCCTGCGGCGCCTGCGCCATGGTCTGCCCACGCAACGTCATCCATGACAAGCGCGGCATCCTGACCTTCCGAATCTAACCCTCCCAGCGCCCTCTTCCGAACGAAGAGGGCGCTTTTTTGCGGATTGATTTTGAAATCTGTGCGCACCTGTAGGGGACGGTCTTCTGCGCAGTCCCTTGCAGGCAGACTGTTGCGCGGGTGGGTACCAGCCTTAATGCATCTGCCCCTGACGGCGGGACGCTATCCGGCGGCCGATTCGGAATGCCGGAAAGGAAAACCGAAAATCCACACTTTTTTTACATCCTTTCCTGCGAATACTTCTTGAATTTAAGGGGGAAATGTGATACGATAAACTCGTATCGGAATGCGCGGCGTCCGGTCGGACGTTCTGCGTAAAATATACATAATTTTAGGAGGCAAAAACCATGAGCGTAGCTGAAATCATGGAGCAGCGCAATGCATTCTCGTTTGAAGTATTCCCCCCCAAGACTGACGTCGGCATGGAGAAGCTGTGCGGCGAAGGCGGCGTGCTGGAAAAGCTGTACACCCTGAACCCGGACTACATCTCCTGCACCTACGGCGCAGGCGGCACCAATGTCGGCAAAAACCTTGAGGTTCTGAAGAAGATCAAGGCCGACGGCAAGTGCGTCCCCGTGACCCACTTCACCTGCATCGGCAACACCAAGGAAGGCATCAAGGATCAGCTCCAGACCTATCTGGATAACGGCATCGACCATATGCTTGCCCTGCGCGGCGACCTGCCCTTCGGCTGGAAGGGAACCGGCGGCGACCTGCACTATGCCACCGAGCTTGTCAAGTTTGTCCGTCAGGAATTCGGTGACAAGTTCACCATCGCGGTTGCGGGCTCTCCCGAGGGCCACATTGCCTGCCGCAGTCTGGAGGCTGATATCGCCTTCCTGAAGCAGAAGCAGGATAACGGCGCTGACTACATCATGACGCAGCTCTGCTGGGATATGGATCAGTTCCGCTACTGGCTTGACGCCATCCGCGCCGCCGGTATCTGGATGCCCGTCGATGTGGGTATCATGCCCATTCTCGATCAGGCTGCCACCATCAACATGGCGCTGTCCCGCAACGGCTGCGTGATGCCGCGTGAACTCTGCGAGCTCATTTCCAAAAACTGGATCTTCCCGAACCCCTTCTCCGTCGGCCTCAAGACCGCCAAGGGCGACGAGGCCTGCTTTGATGCAGACATCGAGGGCAAGAAGGCCAGCTTCAAGGAAGCCGGCATCGAGTACACCATCCGCCAGATCGACGAGTACCGCGCTTGCGGCATCAACGGCATCCATCTGTATGCGCTGAACAAGTATGACGACGTTGCGCGCATCGCCAAGGAAGCCGGCCTGCTCGACCTGATCTGACCGGCCGGGGAAACCAAGTTTTCTAAAGCATAATTGCTTTCCTGTGGGGACGGGCTTCCCGTCTTCCGCGGAGAGTGCAAAGGAGCGTATACCATGACCCATACCATTGCAGTTGCCGGTAAGGGCGGTGTCGGCAAAACCACCGTCTGCGGCATGATCATTGACTACCTTATCAAAACCGGGAAAGCACCCCTTCTGGTGGTGGACGCCGACGCGAACTCCAACCTCAATGAGGTTCTGGGCGTCGAGGTGGAGACCACGCTGGGTGCGGTGCGCGAGGAGATCGCACAGGCCGAGCTTCGCGGTGACGTCATCCCGAAAAACATGACCAAGGCGGACTATGCCGAATACCGTTTCAACTCCGCGCTCGTGGAGGAGGACGATTTCGATATGCTCGTCATGGGCAGAACGCAGGGCAAGGGCTGCTACTGCTATGTCAACGGCATCCTCAAGACGCAGGTGGACAAGTATGCGGGAGCTTACCGCTATATGGTCATCGACAATGAGGCGGGCATGGAGCACATCGCCAGAGGAACGCTGCCCCATGTGGACACGCTGCTTCTCGTCTCCGACTGCTCCCGCCGGGGAATTCAGGCGGTCGCGCGTATCGCGGAGATGGTCAAGGAGCTGAATCTGAAGCCGGAAACCATGCGCCTGATCGTCAACCGCGCGCCGAACGGCGAACTGAATGCCGGTGTGCGCGAGGAAATCGAGGCGCACGGTCTCGACCTTGTGGGGGTCCTTCCGCAGGATGATGCGGTATACGAGGCCGACTGCGAGGGCCGCCCCAGCTCCAAGATCCCGGACAACAGCGCCATGAAGCAGGCACTTCGCGGCGTGATGCAGAAACTGAATCTGTAAACCAGTCATTCCCAATTCTTTGCAAACATAAAAATCAGGAGGAACACATAATGGCTTTTGAAGCAAAAAAGCAGGCGTTCAATTCGTCGATCAGCACCGTCACCATCGGCACTGGGGACAAGGCTGTCAAGCTCGGCGGAAATAACGTCCTGCCCTTCTACGCCTTTGATGCGCCCATTGCAAACGCACCGAAGATCGGCGTAGAGCTGACCGACGGAGGTCTGGCTGCCTATCCGCAGAAGGGCCTTCAGGAATTCTATGCCGGCTGTGAAACCGTAGCTGACATGGCAAAGCGCGTCGAAACAATGCACGGCGCGTCCTTCATCTGCCTGCACCTGGAAGGTGCAGACCCCAACGGCGAAAACAAGTCTGTCGAAGAATGCGTCGAGCTTGCCAAGTCCGTTTCCGAGGCGACCACGCTGCCCCTGGTCATCATGGGCTGCAAGAACATCGAAAAGGACGCCGACCTCTTCTCCAAGATCTCCGAGGCTCTTCAGGGCAAGAACATCCTTGTTCTCTCCGCCCGTGAAGAGGATTACAAGTCTGTCGGCGCTTCCGTTGCCCTTGCCTATAACCAGAAGGTCGGTGCGGAGTCTGCTGTGGACATCAACCTTGCAAAACAGCTCAACGTGCTGCTCACCCAGCTCGGCGTGCCTGCGGATTCCATCGTGATGAACGCCGGTTCTGCCGCCGCAGGCTACGGCTATGAGTACGTTGCTTCCACCCTTGACCGCATCCGCGCCGCTGCACTGGCGCAGAGCGACGACCAGCTCCAGATGCCCATCATCACCCCCGTTTCCCCGGAAACGTGGAGCGTGAAGGAATCCGTGATGTCCGAAAAGGATATGCCCGAATGGGGCGACGCGGAAGAGCGCGGCATTGAGATGGAGATCACCACGGCATCCGCCTGCCTGACGGGCGGCTCCGACGCTGTTATCATGCGTCATCCGGCAGCCGTCAAGGCTGTTGCGACCATGATCGAAGCGCTGGTCTGAGCGGAAGGAGGAAACAACAATGGCACTGAAAGGTTTGGATATTTTCAAGCTCTCTCCCAAGAAAAACTGTAAGGAATGCGGCAGCCCCACGTGCATGGCTTTCTGCATGAAGGTCGCGCAGGGCGCGGTCCCCATTGACAAATGCCCGTATTTCTCTGAAGAAGCCAAGGCAAAGCTGTCCGAGGCCACTGCGCCTCCCATGAAGACCATCACTGCCGGCAATGACATCAAGCTCGGTGGTGAGACCGTCCTGTTCCGCCACGAGAAGACCTTCGTTTCCCGCAACCGCTTCGCTGTTCCTGTCTGCACCGGTATGGACGATGCGGCGGCCGACGAGAAGCTGGCAGAGCTCCAGAAGGTCGATTACGAGCGCATCGGCGAGCGTGAGTATGTCGAATTTGTGCTTGTCCACTGCGCGAAGGATTCCTCCGGCAAGTGGGAAGACCTTGTCAAGAAGGCAATGGCCACGAACCGTACCCTCATCCTCGACTGCGAATGCCCCGAGTGTGCCAAGAAGGCACTGGCGCTGTGCAAGGATGGCAAGCCCATCCTCAATGGCGCAAATGCAGAGAACTTTGCCGAAATGAGCGCAATCGCGACTGAGGCCGGTGTCGTTCTCGGTGTGCGCGGCAATGATCTTGCTGAGCTGCATGACACCGTCGCCAAGCTCGAAGCCGCAGACAATAAGAATCTCATTCTCGACGTAACCGGCAAGGATGCCAAGGAAACGCTGGCCAATGCCGTTCTCGTGCGCCGTACCGCTCTCAAGGACGGCGACCGCACCTTCGGCTATCCCTCCATCGTCAATCTGTCGAAGATCGCCAGAGGTGACCTGCACCTGCAGACCGCGCTGGCCGCGATGTTCACTCTGAAATACGGCTCCATCATCGTTATGGAGCAGATGCGCTACGCCGAGGCCCTGCCGCTGTACGGCCTGCGCCAGAACGTCTACACCGACCCGCAGAAGCCGATGAAGGTCGCGCCCGGCATCTACCCGATGAACGGCGCAACGCCCGACGATCCCTGCATGATGACGGTCGACTTCGCGCTGACCTACTTCCTGGTTTCCGGCGAAATCGAGCGCTCCAACGTGCCGATCAACCTGCTGATCACGGACGCATCCGGTATGTCCGTTCTGACCGCATGGGCCGCCGGCAAGTTCTCTTCCTCCTCCGTCAAGAAGTTCTTTGACGAATATGACATCGCCTCCAAGATCAACAACCGCACGCTGGTCATCCCCGGCAAGGTCGCTGTCATGAAGGGCGAAATTCAGGACAAGCTGCCTGAGTGGAACGTCGTTGTCGGCACGCGCGAGGCGGTCGAGATCGTCAAGTTCCTCAAGGACGGCGAGCACATCAAGGCTGCCGCTGCGGTTGCCGCTTCCAAGAAGCCGGCCGAGGAGAAGAAGCCTGTTGTGGACGAGAATGCGCCCATCGACTTCAGCAAGCTGGTCATTCCGGAGATCGCGCACAAGGATATGGGCGTGACCTACAAGACCCGCAATGTCGAGTCCAAGAAGTTCGTCACCATCGGCGAGCGCATCCACTGCATCAGCCCGGTCATCCGCGAGGCCATGGCCACGTTCAACCCGGATCCCATCCTCGAGCGTGCCGCGCAGCAGATCAAGGCCGGCGCCACCTATCTGGACGTCAACATCGGCCCTGCCGAGTCCAACGGCCCCGAGCTCATGACCTGGGCGGTCAAGCTCCTGCAGGAGAACTTCAACAACGTCCCGCTGGCCCTCGATACCGCCAACAAGAAGGCCATCGAAGCCGGTATCCGCGTCTATAACCGCACGAACGGCAAGCCCATCGTCAACTCCGCCGATGCAGGCTCCCGTATCTCCAACATCGACCTGGCAGCCGCCAACGACGCCATCGTCATCGCCCTCTGCTCCGCCGACGGCATCGCAAAGGACAACGACGAGCGTATGCACCACTGCCACACCATGCTCGATCGCGGCATGGCGCTCGGCATGGAGGCCGAGGATCTGTGGTTCGACCCGCTGTTCCTTGTCGTCAAGGGCATGCAGGATAAGCAGATGGACGTCCTGAACGCCATCAAGCTCTTCTCCGATGAAGGCCTGAAGTCCACCGGCGGCCTGTCCAACAACTCCAACGGTGCGCCGAAGACCCTCCGCCCGATCATGGACTCTGCGCTCGTCGCCATGGCCATGATGCAGGGTCTGA
>CABSBF010000006.1 GCA_902475855.1 uncultured Eubacteriales bacterium | reverse complement strand
GACAGATGCCCCAGTCGTAATTTCTTGAATTACTTTCTTATGAGCACCCGTGTAATGGCCGGGGCTGCTGTTTGTTTTTCGGTTATTCCGCCGAGATCAGATAGTAATACACCGGCTGGCCGCCGTTGATCAGGTTGATCTCCGCATCGGGGCAGAGTTCGCCGAAGAGCTTGGCAGTCTGCTGCGCCTGCTCCTCCGTGATGTCCGCACCGTAGTACACGGTGATGAACTCCGCGTTCTCTTCCTGCACTCGCTCTGCAAGGCCGCGCAGCAGGACGTTGATGTCCGTATTGCTGCCAAAGAGCGCGCCGCCGAAGAGCGCCAGATATTCGCCCGCGTGGATGTCGTGCCCGTCGAAGTCGGAATCACGCGCCGCGTAGGTAATCTGCATGGTCTGCACGCCCTTCATGGCCTCCGTCATCGCCTCGACGTTTGTTTCCTCGTCCGCATCCGGATCAAAGGCAAGCATGGCCGAAACGCCCTGCGGGATGGTCTTGGAGGGAATCACAACGACCTTCTTCTCCGTCAGGGGAATGGTCTGCTCGGCCGCCATGATGATGTTCTTGTTATTCGGGAAAACGAAGACCGTTTCTGCGGGGGTGGCGTTGATCTTGACCAGAATATCCTGCGTGGAAGGATTCATGGTCTGTCCGCCCTCAATGATCTGGTCTGCGCCCAGTTCGCGGAAAGCCGCCGCGAGGCCCTTGCCCGCGCAGACGGAAACCATGCCGAAGGGCTTCTCCGCCGGGGCAAACGCAGGCTGCTCTTCCAGCTCCTTCTCGATCTTTTCCAGATCGTCCGTGCTGCGCGCCGTGCGGCCGGAGGCAAGGTCGTCATACTGCATCCGCATATTTTCGATCTTCGCCAGCTCCAGAGTGCCGTACTTCTGCGACTCGGTCAGCGCCTGGCCGGGAATATCCGTGTGTACATGCACCTTGAAGGACTCGTCGTCCTCGCCGATGACGATGCTGTCGCCTATGGTGTTTAGGTAAGCGCGCAGGGGCTCCAGATCGACGTTCTCGCTCGCCTTGCGCATGATATAAACGGTATCAAAGGCGAAGGTGATGTCGCCGTCGCCCAGCTCGGCAAAGTCCGCCTGCTCCTTCACCTCGCCCGCGGGCGCGTTTGCCTCGATCTCAACACCGCGGTACACGGAGAGCATTGCCTCCAGCACATACAGCCAGCCCTTGCCGCCCGCATCCACGACGCCCGCCTTTTCCAGCACGGGATTCTGATGGACGGTTTCGGCCAGTGCCTGCTCCGCAGAGGTCACGGCCGCCTGCAAAACGGTCTCGACATCGGCGCTCTGTGTGTCCAATGCATCGGCCGCAGAAACACGCGAAACGGTCAGGATGGTGCCCTCAGTGGGCTTCATGACTGCCTTATAGGCTGCCTCCACGCCGCCGTTCAGAGCGGCTGCGAGCAGCACGCCGTCGCATTCCTCCGCACCCTTGAGGGTTTTGGAGATACCGCGGAAGAGCAGAGACAGGATCACGCCGGAGTTGCCGCGCGCGCCGCGCAGCATGGCCGAGGCAACCTTGTCGGCAGCCTTGGTCAGGGTCAATTCGCCCGCCTTGCGCAGCTCGTCGGCGGCTGCATTCAGGGTCATGCTCATGTTGGTGCCGGTATCGCCGTCCGGCACGGGGAATACGTTCAGCTCATTGATCTGCTGCTTGTGGTTTTCAACGGAGGCAGCCGCGCTGAGGATCATTTTCCGGAGGCTCGCCCCGTCGATGGTATTTCTCACGTTACGGTACTCCTTCCTCTCAGTCGATCACGATGGAGTCGACCACGACATCGACATCCCGGACCTCTGTTTCTGTCTGCTTGGAAACGATATAGCGCACTTCGGAAATGATGGACGCACCCAGCGCAGGGATATTGACGCCCTGGTCGATAACGATGTGCAGCTCAATGGAGATGCTCCCGTCCTCATTCGTGCGGACGAGCACACCCTTGGCCATGGACTCCCGGCGCAGCAGATGAACCAGCCCGTCCGACACGGAACGGATGGCCATGCCTTTAACGCCGAAGCATTTCGTTGCGGCATTTCCCGCAATGCTGGTATAGACATTGCTGCCGACTTTGATCTCACCCAATTCGGTTTGCTTGCGAATCATGGATTACCCTCCTTCATTCACTTCAAACGGATCCGACCCTCCGGTCAGACCATGCTTTCTTCCCAGCAGGCGGGCTTTTCCAGCCCCAGCAGGGTTGCAACGGTGGGGGCAACGTTGGCAAGGCCGAACTTGCCCTCCTTGAGTACATGTGTTTCATCGGGATCGTATACGATAAAGGGAACCGGATTCAGGCTGTGTGCCGTGCGGACGGAGGTCTTGCCCTTCTTCGTTTCGGTCATCTGGTCGGCATTGCCGTGGTCGGCGGTGACCAGCACAAGATAGCCCAGACGGTCGGCAGCTTCGATGATGCGGCCGACGCTCGCGTCCACGCATTCCATAGCCGTAATGACCGCGCTCATCACGCCGGTATGGCCGACCATGTCGCCGTTCGGGAAGTTGCAGCGCAGGAAGTCGTATTTCTTCGACTCCATCGCCGCGATCATGTGATCGGTGATCTCCTTGGACTTCATCGCGGGCTCCTGCTCGAAGGGGATGACGTCAGAGGGGATCTCCTCATAGGTTTCCAGTTTCTCGTCTACCTTGCCGGAACGGTTGCCGTTCCAGAAATAGGTCACATGGCCGTACTTCTGCGTTTCGGACACGGCGTACTCTGTGAGGCCGTGCGCGCACAGCAGCTCCGTCAGGGTGTTCTTGATGACGGGCGGCTGCACCAGATAGTGCGTCGGAATTTTCAGGTCGCCGTCATATTCCAGCATGCCGGCAAACTTGACGCCCGTATAGTCGCCGCGGTCGAACTTATCGAAGTCCTTGCGGTCGAAGGCCAGAGAGATCTCCTGTGCACGGTCGCCGCGGAAGTTGAAGAGAATGACGCTGTCGCCGTTGGCGATCTTCGCCACGGGCTTGCCGTTTTCCGCAATGACGAAGGCCGGAAGATCCTGGTCGATACAGCCGGTTTCCGCGCGGTAGGTTTCAATGGCTTCCTTTGCCGAGGCAAACTGACGGCCAATGCCCTGCACGTGCGTGCGCCAGCCGGCCTCGACCATGGGCCAGTTGGCCTCATAGCGATCCATCGTGATGGTCATTCTGCCGCCGCCGGAGGCGATGCGGTAGTCGCTGCCGTCTGCGCGCAGCTCGGCAAGCACATCCTCAAGCTGCTTGACATAGTCCAGCGCGGAGGTCGCAGGAACGTCGCGGCCGTCGAGCAGGATGTGGCAGTAGACGCGTCTGGCACCCTCTGCGTGCGCATGGCGCAGCATGGCGATCAGGTGGCTGATGTTGGAGTGAACGTTGCCGTCGGACAGTAAGCCAAGGAAATGCAGCGCCTTGCCTTCCTGCTTGGCGTTGGCAAGCAGATCCTTCCAGGTATCGGAGGCGAAGAGTGTCCCGTTCTGGATGGATTCGTTGACGAGCTTTGCGCCCTGAGAATAGATCTGGCCGCAGCCGAGGGCGTTGTGACCGACCTCGGAGTTGCCCATATCGTCGTCGCTGGGCAGGCCGACAGCCGTACCGTGCGCCTTGAGCCAGTTGTGCGGGCAGGTTGCAAGCAGATGATCCAGATTCGGCGTTTTGGCCTGTGCAACCGCGTCGCCGCTTCCGCCGTCACCCTTACCGACGCCGTCCATAATAATCAGAACAATGGGTTTTTTCATATATCAGAGTCTCCTCCAATTCTATTTATTCTATGCGTCTAAATATTTTACTACATTTTGGCGCTTTGTACAATCATTATTTTGTACTTTCTGGATTCCACACAAAAAAACCGGAGATTTTTTGCCCGGAACTGTGGACAAACGCTCAATTCAAGGAGAATTCGCCGTTTTCCAGCAGCCTCTGCACTGCCTCGCGCAGACCGTCGGGCAGCGGCGCGGCCGGTTCGGCGGCAGTTTTCGCCGCAGCCTCCTGCGCCTGCTTCAAAAGTCCCAGATCCTGCGCAAGGTCACCCAGCCGGAACAGCGGCAGTCCGTGCTGGCGGCTGCCGAAAAAGTCGCCCGGCCCGCGCAGCTTGAGATCCTCCTCGGCAATACGGAAGCCATCGTGCGTGGCGCACAGGGCGCGCAGACGCTGCAAGGTTTCCGGACTGCGGCTGTCGGACACCAGCACGCAGTAGGATTTCGCCTCTCCGCGGCCGATACGCCCGCGGAGCTGGTGGAGCTGGGAGAGGCCAAAGCGGTCGGCATTCTCCACAACCATCAGCGTAGCGTTCGGCACGTCCACGCCGACCTCAATGACCGTCGTGGAAACCAGGATGTCATACTCCCCGGCGGCAAAGCGCCCCATAATCTCTTCCTTCTCCGCGCCCTTCATCTTGCCGTGCAGCAGCGCCACCCGAAGCTGGGGAAAGACCTGCTGCTGCAAGGTTTTCGCCCACTGCTCGGCGGCCTTCAGGTCGTCCGCTTCATTTTCCTCGATTGCCGGGCAGACGATGAAGGACTGATGTCCCTCTTCCGCCTGCCTGCGCAGAAAGCCGTTGAGCCGCGCGCGGTAGCTCTCGTTGACCAGGAAGGTCTCCACCGGCTGGCGTCCCGGCGGCAGCTCGTCGATCACCGACACCTCCAGATCGCCGTACATCAGAAGCGCCAGCGTCCGCGGAATGGGCGTGGCAGACATCAGAAGCAGATGCGGATGCGCACCCTTTTCCAGCAGCGCCGCCCGCTGCGCAACGCCGAAGCGGTGCTGCTCGTCCGCAACCACAAGGCCGAGGTTGGCAAAGGCTGTCGATTCCGTCAGCAGTGCATGCGTGCCGATCACAACATCCGCCTGCCCTGCCGCGATGCGCGCGCGCAGCTCGCGCTTCTGCACCGGCGTCATGGAGCCGGTGAGCAGCACGCAGGACGCGCCCAGCGCCGAAAGAAGCGGCTCCAGCCGTTCAAAATGCTGCCGGGCAAGAATTTCCGTCGGCGCAAGAAGCGCCGTCTGGCGGCCGTTTTTCGCCGCGCAGAAGGCAGCCGCCGCTGCGACCATGGTCTTTCCGCTGCCGACGTCGCCCTGCACCAGGCGGCTCATGGGTCGCCCGGCGCGGAAGTCCTGCAAAACCTCGTCGATTGCGCGGCGCTGCGCCCCGGTGAGCTTGAAGGGCAGCACCCCGGTAAAGGGTGTCAGGTCCGTATCCGCATAGGGCGGAACGGAAACGACCGAGCGCCGCGCCCGCATCAGGCAGAGCGCGATAAAAAAGAGATAGAATTCCTCAAAAATCAGTCGCCGCCGCGCCTGTTCCAGTGCTTCCGCCGAGGAAGGCCCGTGGATTTCGCGCAGCGCCGCTTCCGCGCCGCAGAGACCATACTGCGCGCGCAGCGCATCCGGCAGCGTCTCCGGCACCTGCACTCGCGCCAGCGCCGCCTGCACCGCCTGCCCGACCATCTTGTTCGTCAGCCCGGCAGTGAGGGGATAGACCGGCAGAATGCGGCGCGTCACGACGCCCGCAGCCTCCACCGGCTCAAACAGCGGGTTGGTCATCGCACAACCCAGGTAATCACCGCTCAGCGTACCGTAAAAGCAATAGGTGTCGCCGCGGTGCAGCTTGTCCGTCAGATAGCCCTGATTGAAAAACGTCAGGCGGAGCCGGCCGGTATCGTCCGCAACGGTGAGTTTCGTCACTTCCAGCCGCCGCCCCGGTTTGGGGATGGCGTGGGTCTGGGGGACGGAGATCACGGAGGCGATAAAGCAGGCCGGGACGTCCGGCTCCAGTTCGGCAATGGGAACCATCCTCGTGCGGTCCTCATAGGTGCGGGGATAAAACCGCAGCAGATCTTCCAGCGTATGCAATCCAAGCTTGGCAAAGAGCTGCGCCTTTTTTGGCCCGATGCCGGGCAGGATCAGAAGGGAATCGCTTCTCTGCGCCATTGTCTCGCCTCCTTTTTTCAGAATTATAGCACACATGCCCATAAAAAGCAAAAAGCCTGATGGATGCTCCATCAGGCGGCTTTGCTTTTTTACGCCATGGCGTTCATCTTCACGGTCATGCTGCTCTTCTTGCGGGCTGCATTGTTCTTGTGAAGAATCCCCTTGTTCACGGCCTTGTCAACGGCGACGACGGCGGCCTTATAGGCAACACCGGCTTCCTCGCGGTTTCCTCCGGCGACGGCAGCGTCGAACTTCTTGATGGACGTCTTCAGTGCGGACTTGTCCATCTTGTTTCTCTCGTTGGCGACCTTGGAAAGAGCGACTCTCTTCTTCGCGGACTTGATATTGGGCATGGATTACACCTCCTCCGATGGCGTTTATCTAAAAAACCATGTATTTAACCTCATGCAGAAATATATTATAACGGCGGCTTTCCAATAAATCAATCCTTTTTTTCAGTTTTTTATAAATTTTTTCAAGAAAGGCTCTTTTCCGGGCAAACTAAGCCAAACAAAAGGGAGGAAAGACGCATGGCAATCCGTACAGATCTGGCGCTGGAGGCCAAAACGCTATGGGAGCAGTCCGCCGGAAAGACGACGCAGCTTCGCGGCGTGCGCGCACGGGAGCGGAGCACGCAGGGCTTCGCCGTGACGGATGTGGAGATCCTGAACCGACAGGGCGAGACAGCACTGGGCAAGCCGGTCGGAACCTACGTGACCGTAGAGCTTCCGAAGCGGGCGCGCGATCCCCGCGCGGCGGCCCGCGCCGTCGCGGAGGAGCTTCGCCGTCTGACGGCGCTCGGCCCGCAGGACAGCGTACTTGTGGCGGGGCTCGGCAACACCGCCGTCACGCCGGATGCGCTGGGCCCCAAAACCGTCGCCGGACTCTTTCTGACGCGCCATCTGATCGAGCATCTGCCGGAATACTTCGGCGGCTGCCGCAGCGTCAGCGCAGTTGCGCCGGGGGTTCTGGCTACCACCGGCATGGAGTCCATTGAGATTGTCCGGGGCGTCTGCGCCCACGTCCGCCCAAGCTGCGTTGTGTGCATAGACGCGCTGGCTGCCGGTGCACCGGAACGCCTGTGCTCCACCGTTCAGATGAGCAACACCGGCATCGTCCCCGGCTCCGGCGTGGGAAACGCCCGCGCCGCCTTTCAGAAAAAGACGCTGGGCGTTCCGGTCTACTCTCTGGGCGTGCCGACCGTCGTGGACGCGGCCTCGCTTGGCGCAGAAAGCGGGGCGGAAATGATCATCACGCCGCGCGACATCGACGCGCAGATCCGCTATCTTTCCTCCGTTTTGTCCGGCGCAATCAATCTGGCGCTGCATCCCGGCTTCACGGAAGAGGATTTTGCACAATTTGTCTTTCCGGCGCAGGTCTGACTTATGTAAACATCCTATGCATTGCCTGCGAAAGTGCTTGCACAGGTAAATCTGTGCAGAACCCTGTGCAGAGTGTGCAAAACTCTTGAAAATCGGCGCTCTTTCCGCAGCCGTCCTCTGTGGATTGCTGCGGCTTTCCGTGCATATTTGTATGAATACTCCCGGATTATTTGGTTTCAATAATGGTTCAATTATTTGATAATCCTGTTTTATGTAAACGCTTTCCGCTTCTATTTTGTCGAATTTATTTCTGCTTTTCCCCTTTCTGTCGAATTTAGTCTGTATCTTTACGGTATATTTATCAATCGAATTCCCTGTCAAGGTGTCGAAGTGACGAATTTTTGTTTTTTTCCAAAAAGGGCGGGCGGGGAAACCCCGCCCGCTCATTTGACAGCTTCTTCAGTCCTCTGTGTGCAGGAGGATCCCGCGGTGCAGCACCACCAGCGCCGCGTACAGCAACGCCGCCAGCAGCACGGTCAGCGTGAAATCCCGCAGCAGTGTGTAGGTCGATGCGGCGCCGCCGATGCATAGCTGCGCAGCGAGATAGCATGCGGGCGCCAGCGCGGCATCCGCAAAAAACGCGCGTACGCGTTTTTTCTTCCAGAAGGCAAAGAGCAGCGTCAAACAGACCACCAGCGCCGCGAAGGCCGCATAGGCATAAAATGCCAGCATGTGCCGGGGCAGTGTAATGCGTCCGCCGTCCGCTACGCCGTAGAGAAGCACATCCTCTCCGCCCTTCATCTCGCAGTAATAGACCGGGCCGAGCGGCTCATGCTGCGGATTCAGGACGATCTCCTGCGGTGTGCCGCGCCCGGTCAGGCGCGCAAGCTGCGTGGAATACGCGGAAATACTGTAGCCCGTCTCGCCGGAATCCGGCTGCTTCTCGCGTGTCAGCTCATAGCCGGTCACGCCGGGCAGAAACTCCACGGTTACAAGGCCGTCCTCCCGCTCGGTCACACGCACCGCGTGGTCATACGACAGATAATGCGGCGCACTCAGCATACCGAACACCGCCACGGCAACCGCCAGCGACAGCAGCACCGCCGTCCAGACCGCAGCGCGGCGTCTGCGCCGCACGGCCTTTTGCAGCTTTTTCAGGGGCATGGCGTCGGTATCCACCGGCATGACCGCAGGGGCTTGCAGCTCCTCCAGCCGTTTCCGGCAGGCAGGGCATTCCTTCAGATGCTCCGCCACCAGTGCATTCGTTTCTTCACTGGTCATTTTTTCCAGATAAATCGGCAGCAAATCCGCAACAACAGAACAAGTCAGCTTCATATTGATTCCTCCATTTGCCGTTTCAGCTTGTTTCTGGCTCGGTGAAAGACGACGCAGGCCCAGTTTTCGGTTTTTCCGAAGAGGGCGCCGATGCGCCGGAAGCTCAGCTCGCCGTACACGCGGAGCATGAAAACCTCCTTATACGGTTCCTCCAGCGCGTGCAGCGCGGCCTGCGCCTGCTCGGAAAGCGCGGCGTCAATTGCGGTCTGCTCCACGCTCCCCTCCTGCGGCAGATCCTCCGGCAGCTCCGTCAGGCGGCCGTCCTTCCGAAGCCGGGAGGTATGGCAGTTCTTCGCAATGCTGCAAAGCCAGTAGCGTACATCGCAGTCACCGCGGAAACGGTCGATGCCCTCCAGCGCCCGTGCAAAGGTCTCCGAGGTGATCTCCTGCGCCTGCTCGCGATTCTTCGTCAATGCAAAGGTATAGAGATAGATCTCCCGGAAATACATCTCGTAAATCTCTTCAAACTGCGTCATACTTTCACCACCTGTTCATAAGACGCGCAGAGCCGCCCTTTCTTACAAAAAACCGCCCGAAAAATTTCGGGCGGTTTCAATCTCAGGATTCTTCCGTGCCGGGATCTTCTTCCGGCTGCGTATTCTCCGACGGCTGCGCGCCTGCTTCCTCAAAAAAGCTCTCAGCCGTTTCGGGAAGCGGCTCACCGCGCATGCAAGCCTCAAACTGCTTGCGGCTCATCGTCTCATGTGCAAGCAGGAAGTCTGCGATCTGGTGCAGCTTTTCGGCGTTGTCGCTGAGGATCTGCATGCACTGCGCATAGGCGCGGTCGATGATCCCCTTGACCTCTTCGTCGATCTGCGCGCCGGTCTGCTCGGAGTAGGACTTCGTGCGCTCATAGTCGCGCCCGACAAAAATCTCGTCGTCGTTATCATAGGACACCGAGCCAATGCGCGCGCTCATGCCAAACTTGGCAACCATGTCGTGCGCAATCTTCGTCGCCCGCTGCAAGTCGTTGGAAGCGCCGGTGGAGATGTCGTCGTACTCCTGTTTTTCTGCCACACGGCCGCCCAGCAGCGAGACGATCTGCTCGTACATCTGGTTTCGCGTCCAGTGTGTGCTCTCCTCCTCCGGCAGACTGATGGTCATGCCGAGGGCGCGGCCTCTGGGGACGATGGTGATCTGATGCACCGGATCCTGTGTTTTCAGGAAATACGCCGCCACGGCGTGACCCGCCTCGTGGATGGCCGTCATACGCAGGTCGCGCTTGAGGGCGACACGGCTGCGCTTCTCCGGGCCGGCGATGACCTTGAGAATGGAGGATTCCAGCGCCTGCATTGTGATGACGGGGCAGTTGTGCCGTGCGGAATAAAGCGCCGCCTCATTGAGCAGGTTAGCCAGATCCGCACCGGTAAAGCCGCCGGTGGAACGCGCGATGACCTTGAGATCCACGTCGTCAGCAAGCTGCTTGTCTCTGGCGTGAACCTTGAGGATCTCCTCGCGGCCCTTGACATCGGGTGCGCTGACATAGATCTGGCGGTCAAAGCGGCCGGGACGCAGCAGCGCCGGGTCAAGGATGTCCTGCCGGTTGGTGGCCGCCATGACAATGACGCCCTCGTTGCTGCCGAAGCCGTCCATCTCCACGAGGAGCTGGTTCAGAGTCTGCTCGCGCTCGTCGTGACCGCCGCCCAGACCCGCGCCGCGGCGGCGGCCGACGGCGTCAATCTCGTCAATAAAGATAATGGAAGGTGCGCCCTTTTTCGCCTGCTCAAACAGGTCGCGCACGCGGCTTGCGCCCACGCCGACATAGAGCTCGACAAAGTCCGAGCCGGAAATGGACAGGAACTGCACGCCCGCCTCACCCGCGACCGCCTTGGCGATCAGGGTCTTGCCGGTGCCCGGAGGACCGACAAGCAGCACGCCCTTGGGGATTCTCGCACCGATGCGGCGGTATTTCTGCGGATTGCGGAGAAAATCGACGATCTCCTCCAGCTCCTGCTTCTCCTCCACCGCGCCCGCGACATCCGCGAAGGTGACTTTTTTGCTGCCTGCGCCGACGCGTACATTCGCCTTGCCGAATTTGAACGCACCACCGTCGCCGCGGCCCGCACGGGCCATCAGGAAGTACATTGCGACGAGCAGCAGGATCATCATCAGGGCATAGGGCAGGATCTGCACATACCACGGTGTTCCCTTGATGGGCAGATAGTTGTACTCCTTGAGGATGCCGGCCTCGCTCTGCTGGTGGATGATATCGCCCAGATCCTCATAGAAGATGCTCAGGCTGGCCAGCTCGTGCTGCACCGTCGTTGCGCCGTCCTGCATAGGCTTGGAGAGCTTCATCGTGATGACGTTGTCCTCAAAGGTAAAGGACTCCACCTGCTCCGCGCGGAACAGGCCGCACATCTCGGAGTAGCTGACCTCCTTCGCCTTCGGCCTGCTGAACATGCTGAAGCACAGGATCAGAATGCAGGCGAACACCAGCGCATAGATCAGAATGGAAAACAGTTTCGAACGTTTATTCAAGTGCTTGCTCCTTTATTTGGAATAGACCTCCGGCTTCAGGATGCCGATGAAAGGCAGATTGCGGTAGAATTCCTGATAATCCAGGCCGTAGCCCACCACAAACTCATTTGGGATCGTGAATCCGACATAATCCGCCGTGATATCGACCTTGCGGCGTTCCGGCTTGTCGAGGAGCGTGCAGATCTTCAGTGAAGCAGGCTCCAGCGTCAGCAGGTGCTTGCGCACGAACTCCAGCGTCAGGCCGGTGTCCAGAATATCCTCCAGAATCACGACATGACGGCCGCGGATGTCAGTAGACACATCCTTGAGCATCTTTACCTGGCCGGACGTGGTTGTACCGGCGCCGTAGGATGAAACCGCCAGAAAATCATACTGGCAGCGGATCGGGGTCGCCTGCACCATATCCGTAAAGAAGTTGACGACGCCCTTGAGCACACCGATAAAAATCGGTTCTTTATCGCTGTAGTCCTCCGCAAGTTCCTTTCCCATCTCCGCAATACGGTCTCTGAGCTGCTCCTGCGTGATCAGAACGCGCGCAATGTCTTGTATCATGGTACATCTCCTCTTTTTTCTATTTGTATCATCAAGGCGGGTTCCCCCGCCAAAGGCCGACAAAGGGTGTCCGTGCCGATGTCCTCCACCGCCAGTACGCCGTCATCCGACGCGAATACGCAGAGCGCGCCGCGCAGGGCGCGCGGGATACGGCGGTCAATCATCAGTTTTTTCAGGCTGACGCGATGCGCCCCCGGGCGGAACTCGTCTCCCGTCCTGCGGGAGCGGACAACGACCGTATGATTCTTAATCATAGCATACTTTATTGCAAATTGAAACGGGGATTTTCCCGAATTTTCAAAAAATTCCCCGATCGCGCACAAAACGGCTCTGCCGTCCGGAAGCGGCGTGCGTCCCGGGATTTGCAGCGGCACACAGAAGGGCTCCGGCGGCGCGGCTTCGCGCACGGTCAGCTCCTCATAGACCCGGCAGGCCCGCAGTCCCCGCGGCAGGGAGATCTCCGCTGAGGGCGATGCTGTCGTCAGAAGTCCGCGCACCGCCTCCACATGGCACTGTGCCACGTCCGCGGAAAAAAACGACCGCAGCAGCACCCGGATTGCCCGGCGCTGCAAGACCTCCGGCGCTTCGCGCAAAGGCGCCGTGCGCCAGCGCGCTTCCCCGGCCCGCGCTTTCTCCAGAAGCGCCTGCGCCAATGCATCGAGGTATTCGTCCTCGCTGCGAAGAAGCAGAGTCTGCTCCGTCAGGCGCGCGGGAAGCTCCGGCGTTTCTGCGTACAGGAGCGGCAGCACACGATGCCGCAGACGGTTGCGCAGGCAGTCGTCGAGCGCGTTGGTGGAGTCCTCCACAAAGGAAATCCTCTCCGCGCGCAGGAATTCCAGAATTTCCGGCCGGGATGCAAACAGCAGCGGCCGCACGATCCTGCCGCGCACCGGCGGAATACCGCACAGGCCGCGCAGACCAGCGCCGCGCAGGAGATTCAAAAGCACCGTTTCGGCGTTGTCGTTCGCATTGTGCGCCGTGGCAAGCTTGTCGCAGTCCAGCGTTTCAAAAAATGCATAGCGCAGGCGGCGGGCCGTTTCCTCCACGCCGGAGGCGCCGCAGCTTCCTTCCGGTGCTGCGCCCACGGTGAGCGCAATGCCGCGCTCCGCGCAGAAGGCCCGCACAAAGGCCTCGTCCCGGTCGGATTCCGCGCCGCGCAGGCGGTGGTTGAAATGCGCCGCTTCGACGCGGATGGAAAGCTCCGTTTGCAGACTGTGCAGGCACCACAGCAGTGCCATGGAATCCGCGCCCCCGGAAACCGCGCAGATCACGCGGTCGTCCTTGGAAAACAGACTTTGGCGGCGGCACCAGGAGAGCATCTCAGCCCTCATCGTGCCGCCACTCCCGGTCTGCAAAGGTGGTGAACTGCGGCAGCCATTGCAGCTCAACCGTGCCGGTCGAGCCGTGGCGGTTCTTGGCCACGATGCACTCTGCCACATTCTGTTTTTCCGTATCTTTATTGTAATAGTCCTCGCGATAGAGGAACATGACCTCGTCCGCGTCCTGCTCGATGGCGCCGGACTCACGCAGATCGGAGATCATCGGGCGCTTATCCTGCCGGCTCTCGTTGGCACGGGAGAGCTGCGACAGGCAGATCACCGGCACATTCAGCTCCTTGGCCATGATCTTCAGGCTGCGGGAAATGTCGGAAACGACCTGCTGGCGGTTCTCACCGCCGCTGCTCTTGCCGCCGGAAGAGACCATCAATTGCAGGTAGTCGATGATGACCAGCGCCAGATCGTCGATGCGGCGGCATTTGGCGTTCATTTCCGCGACGGTGAGCGAGGGGTTGTCGTCCACGCGGATGTCCGTCTGTGCAAGCGCGGAGGCCGCGATGCCGATCTTGCTCCACTCGTCCACGGAAAGCTGGCCGGTGACGAGCTTCTGGTTGTCCACAAAGCTCTCGTTGGAGATCAGGCGCGTAACAAGCTGCTGCTTGGACATTTCCAGAGAGAAAAAGGCCACCGTGCGCTTCGGATTTTTCTTTGCGACATTCAGTGCCAGATTCAGCGCCATGGAGGTCTTGCCCATGCCGGGACGGGCGGCGAGGATGATCAGGTCGGTCTTGTTCAGGCCGCTGATGAACTTGTCAAGGTCGCGCAGACCCGTGGAAAGGCCGGAGATGTCGCTGCCGGACTCGGACATCTCCGTCAGGCGGTCGAAGACCTTGAGCAGGATGGTACCGATATGCTCCAGCGACTCGTTCGTATTGCCGCGGCGCAGCGCAAAGATGCGCTTTTCCGCTGCCTCCAGAATATCCTGTGCGCTGCCCGCGCCCTCGTAGACCGTATCGATGATCCCGGAGGCGGTTTCCGACAGATTGCGCAGCAGCGCCTTCTCATGGACGATGTTCGCATACTGCTTGACGTTGGCGGCCGTCGGCGTGACCTCCATGAGCTGCATGAGGTACTTGGCGGAATTCTGCTCGTCGAAAACGCCGCGCTCGCGCATCTTGTCCAGCACGGTGACCGGGTCGATGACCTGCGAATAGCTGAACATCTCATAAATCGTTTCATAGATGTCGCGATTCGTCTGCAAATAGAAGTCGTCCGGGCGCACGATGCCCACGACGTCGCTGACACACCGGCTGTCGATGAGCATGGAGCCGAGCACGGACTGCTCCGCCTCCGGCGAATGGGGCGCCTGACGCGACAGCAGTTCTTCAGTTGTGGGCATAATGCGCCCCTCCCTTCGGAGTTTCTTTTTGGGGGAACGAAAGGCCGGCAGGGGCAGGCGGCGATCCGCGCCGCACGCCGCAGGCAGCCGGCCGGAGAAGTGCTCAGATCTCTTCGATCTTCACCTTCAGTTCTCCGGTAATCTCATATCCCATCTTGCACTTGACGGTATAGGTGCCGGTGGTCTTGATCGGCTCGTCGAGGACGATCTTGCGCTTGTCCAGTGCGATGCCGTGTTCTTTTTCCAGTGCGTCGGCAATTTCCTGCGTGGTCACGGAGCCGAACAGCCGTCCCGCGCCGCCGCCCTTGGCATACACCGTGACGGTCAGCTCCTTCATGCGGTTGGCGATCTGGAAAGCCTCCTCGCGCTCGCGCTGGCGTTTTTCCTGCAATGCCTTGTCGTTCATGCGCATGGTGTTGACGTTGTCCGCCGTGGCCTCGATCGCCAGCTTGCGCGGCAGCATATAGTTGCGGGCGTAGCCGTCGGAAACCTCGATCATCTGGCCTTTTTTGCCTTTTCCGCGGACATCCTGCTGTAAAATCACTTTCATGGGTTCTTCCTCCTTTAATTTTCGTAGAAACGGTCGATGGACTGGACGAGCTCTTCCAGTGTTTCGGAAACCGAATGGTTTTTGACCTGTGCGCCTGCGGTTGCGGCATTGCCGCCGCCGCCCAGGGGCTCCAGGATCACCTGCACGTTCGCATCGCCTATGGAACGTGCGGAGATCATCGTCTGGTCGTCCTGCGGATACAGGACGAAGGATGTGTCTATGCCGGAAATGTTCAGAAGCTCATCGGCCGCCTGCGCCGCAATGGTACGCGAGGCGGTGTAATCCAGCGCCGAGATCGCGATATGATCCCGATAGAGCTTCGCGTTCTGAATGATCTTATAGCGCGCGAGGGTGGAAGGCAGATCGTTCTGGAAGAGCTTCTTGACCTCCACGGTATCCGCGCCGATGCGCCGCAGGAAGGCCGCCGCCTCAAAGGTGCGGCTGCTGGTGCGCACGCCGAAATTCTTGGTATCCAGCACGATACCCGCCAGAAGCGCCGCCGCCTCCGGCATCAGAATATCCTGCGTCTCCACGGCGTATTGCAGCAGCTCCGTCACGAGCTCTGAGGCAGACGACGCGAAAGGCTCATGCAGATTCAGGACGACCTGCTCGATATAATCTGCCGCCCGGCGGTGATGGTCGATGACCACGACCCTGCGGATGGACTCCAGCAGCGGCTTGCTCTCGACCTGATCGGGGCGGTTGGTGTCCACAACGACCAGAAGGCTCTTTGCGTCTGCCGCCAGAAGCGCTTCCTGCCCGGAAATGAAGCAGTCGCGGTACTCCGGCAGGGGGCGAAGCAGCTCCAGTACCTGCCCTGCGGCGTTGACCTCTTTGTCGATGACGATATTGACCTTTTTCCCGCGCTTGCGGCACAGACAGCACACGCCGACCGCCGCGCCGACAGAATCCAGGTCGGCCATCTTGTGGCCCATGACGAAAATGCGGCTGGACTGCATGATGAGTTCCGACAAAGACGAAGCCATCACGCGCGCCTTGACCTTGGTGCGGCGCTCGCCCTGCTTGTTGCGCCCGCCGAAGAAGGTGAAATCATAGCGGTCCTTGATGACTGCCTGATCGCCGCCGCGGGAGAGCGCCATTTCGATGGACAGCGCCGCAAAATCGTAGTCCTCCTTGAAGTCCACGCCGTCCTTTCCGACGCCGATGGACACCGTCGCGGCAATCCCTGCCGGGTTCGTCACCGTGCGCATCGTTTCAAGGAGCGAGAACTTAGCCTCGGCCATCCGGGCAAGGTCCCTCGCCTCCGTCAGAAGCAGATAACGGTTGCGCTCGACCTTGCGAAGCAAGCCGCCGTAGCTGTCCGTCCACTCGTTGATTTTGGTGTCGAGCTCCGCGTTCAGCCCTGAAATCGCCGCATCGGAGAGGTTGTTGGTCAATTCGTCGTAGTTGTCCACCAGCAGAATGGACACGATGGGGCGCGAACGGATGTATTCATCGCGCACCTGCAAAAGCTCTGTCAGGTCGAGCAGGTAGATCATACCCAGCACGATGCCGGAACGGGTGTCCTTCTCCGGCAGGATGGCCCCTGCGACGCGGTAGCGCCGGTCGCGGAAGCGCAGCTCCGTGCCGTTCTGGGGCTTGCCGCCCGTGAGCCACTGCATGGAGAAGCCGGGGAAGATCTCCGTCACGCGCGGAGCGATCATGGAATCGCGCAGCTCCGCCAGCGCAGAGAAGGATTTATTGCACCAGACCAGCTCATTGTCGTTGAGCTTGACCAGTGCCACCGGGAAGGGAACCTCGCCTGAGGTGCGCTCCATCAGCTCGCTGGTAGACTGGATATAGGCCGTCAGCGCATGGCGGCGCCGGGCGCTTCTCCAATAGCTGTAGCCGAGAACCAGCAGGGTTACGCCTGCCTCCGCCGCCGCAAGCGCATACTGCCGCAGCAATGCCGCCGCAAGGCAGAACAGCGCCATCACGGTAAAGTATAAGGCCATGCTCGGCTGCACCAGGCGGCGCACTTTTTTATGCAAGCTGCTCACTCCTTTCGCCGATGCGTCTGTCAATTCGTATAAGTTATTTTATTATAGCAAACCCGCAGTTGTTTTTCTACTGTTTTCTTTGAAGGATTTTCGCCGTTCAGAAAAAAATGTATACTTTACGGCAATTGCATGTTATAATAAACAAAAAGGACGCCTTCTTCCCGGCGGGCAGCTTCCCCGCCGGCGTCCGAAGCAAAAGACATTTCCTGTCATGTCTTTCCGGGCGGCAGCAATGCCCCTACATATAACAATTCATTTGCAGAAAGGAGCAAATACCATTTGGCAGAAAAATTGAAAATAATCCCCCTCGGCGGGCTGAATGAGATCGGTAAGAACATGACCGTGCTGGAATACGGTCAGGACATGATCGTCGTGGACTGCGGGCTGGGTTTCCCGGAGGACGATATGTACGGCGTCGATCTGGTCATCCCGGACGTGACCTATCTTGCCAAGAACCAGAAGAAGCTGCGCGGCTATTTTATCACCCACGGCCATGAGGACCACATCGGCGCGCTTCCCTACGTTCTGCAAGCCGTCAACGCTCCCGTGCACGCCACGCCCCTGACGCTGGGGCTCATCAAGCTGAAGCTGGAGGAGCACAAGCTGCTGGGCAAAACCAAGCTTGTCACGCACCGTCCCGGCGACGTCGTCAAGGCCGGGTGCTTCTCCGTGGAATTCATCCACGTCAACCACTCCATCGCCGACGCTGTGGCTTTTGCCATCAAAACGCCGGTCGGCACGGTCATCATGACGGGTGACTTCAAGATCGACCCCACCGCAGAGGACGGCATGACCGACCTCGGCCGCTTCGGCACGCTGGGCAAGGAGGGTGTCTACGCCCTGCTGTGCGACTCGACCAACGTCGAGCGTCCCGGCTACACGCCCTCGGAATCCACCGTGGCCGAGAGCTTCGACCGCCACTTCAAGGGCTGCAAGAACCGCATCATCGTCACGACCTTCGCCTCGAACATGCACCGCATCCAGGCGGTACTGGCCATTGCCCACCGCTACGGCCGCAGGGTCGCCGTCACCGGACGCAGCATGGAGAACATCCTCAAGGTTGCCACGGAGCTGGGCTATCTCACCATCCCCGAGGGCACGCTGGTGGACATCAACCAGATCAAGTCCGTGCCGAAGGACAAGCTCGTCATCGTCTCCACCGGCTCGCAGGGCGAGGATATGTCCGCCCTGTACCGCATGGCCTTTTCCAGCCACCGCCAGGTGGAAATCCAACCGGGCGACCACGTGATCATCTCGGCTTCCGCCATTCCCGGCAACGAAAAATCCATCTCCCGCATCATCAATGAGCTCTACCGCAAGGGCGCGGACGTAGTCTACGACCGTCTGGAGGGCCTGCACGTTTCCGGCCATGCCTGCTGCGAGGAGCTGAAGATCATTCATGCGCTGACGAAGCCGAAGTTCTTCATCCCCGTCCACGGCGAACAGCGGCACCTGCAAAAGCACGCTGCCCTCGCCCGTCAGATGGGCATGAACCCGAAAAATATCCTCATCAGCGACATCGGCCGCGTGATTGAATGCACGCCCAAGACCTGCCGTCTGGGCGGCACGGTCCCGGCGGGCAAGATCCTCGTCGACGGCACCGGCGTGGGCGACGTGGGAAGCGTCGTACTGCGCGACCGCAAGCATCTGGCACAGGACGGCATGATCGTCGTTTGCGTCAACCTGTCCAGCGAGGACGGCTCCGTCCTCTCCGGCCCGGACATCATCAGCCGCGGCTTCGTCTACATGAAGGACAACGAGGATCTGATGGACGCCCTGAAAATGGTCGCCGCGCACTCTCTGGAAACCTGCCAGGCGCGCAATATCTCCGACTGGGCAACGATCAAATCCACTATCAAGGGCGATTTGAGCCAGTTCCTGTTCAAGAACACCAAGCGCAACCCGATGATCCTTCCGGTCATTATGGAAATTTAAGAATCCCGGGCGCGTGCAAAAATGCACGCGCCCGGGTTGTTTTTTCAGGAATTGACCTTTTGCAGAAAAGCATCCAGCTCTTTTACGGTCTTGAAATAAAAATCGCAGTTTTCGCGCATGAAGTGCTCGATCTCCGGGACGTCGTTCGCCCAGCCCGCTGCCGCAAACGGCACACCGCAGGCGCGGCACATATCAAATCCCGGCTTCAGATCATCCACCATCAGAATTTCTTCCGGGTTCAGAGCGAACCGCCGCATCAGATCCTGCATTGGCCAGGCGTTCGGCTTTCTCTGCTCCGGCGGCAGCTCCCAGCCGTAGACCGCGTCCGGCTCCGGCAGACCATTCTCGCGGTAATCGCGCAGAATATTCCCGCTGACCGAGTGCGAGATCACTGCGATCAGCCCGCCCGCCGCTCGGTGCCGGCACAGGATCTCCCGCATACCGGGATAGGCCTCCGGGACGCGCGTGCGGACATAGTCCTGCCAGAAACGGAATTCCTCCGTCATTTCCTCCTCGGAAAGCCCCACAATGTCACGAAAAAATTCCGTCACGCCCGGCGCAAAATTCCAGCGGAAATAGTCCTCCAGCGAGTAATACGCCCCCGGCCGCACCTTGTGCAGATAGGCCAGAAAGGACGGATAGTGAATGGTCGCAGTGCTGTTGACCACGGTGTCATCGTGATCCAGCACCATGCATTTATATTGCATGTGCGTCTCCCTTCCGTTCTCTGGCGCCGAGGAAGAACAGCACGCCCGCCAGAAGCCACAGCACAAGGCTGAGCCACTGGGAGGTAGACAGGAATAGAATTGCGCCGCGGATGCTGTCATAGCGGAAATATTCCAGCACAAAGCGCGCAAGGCCGTACAGCACGCAGTACCAGGCAAGACCGTCGTAGCGGCTGCGCCGTTTTTTCAGGAGCAAAAGCAGCAGTGCAAAGATCACAAGATCCGCCGCCGACTCAAAGAGCTGCACCGGCAGCAGCTTCACGCCCACGGGCGCACCGCCGACCGGATGGGAAAATGCCACGCCGAGACAGCTTTCCGTCGGGCGGCCGTAGCAGCAGCCGGTCAGGAAGCATCCGACCCGGCCGATCGCATGGCCCAGCGGAAGCGCGGGCGCAACGGGATTGATGTAATCGCGCAGATCCGCCTTTGCAAGCCGACTTCCGAGCAGGCCGCCAAGCAGACCGGCAAGCAGCGCGCCGTAGAATACAATGCCGCCGAAAAGCTGACGGAATTCTCCCGCGCGCAGCAGCGCCCACGCCTGTGCCGGCGTATAGGTCACGACGGCAAAGAGCAGCACGCCGCCGAGCAGCCCGATCCCGGAGCCGAGCGCGGCGATGACCGTGAAATCCTCTACGCACAGCCCGGCGCGTTTCACGCGCCACGCGCCGAAGAAGGCCGCCGTCAAAAAGCCGAGCACCAGCATCACGCCATAGGCGGGAAAGGTCAAACCGAAAATATGAAAATAGGGCAACATGGAAAGCCCTCCCTTTTTAATAAAACGGCGCAACCCTTCCGGGTTGCGCCGTTTTCCTTGCTACGTAAAAATTACGCGGAAACCAATGCGGTATGGCAGGCGACGCAGGCGATGAACAGGATCGCGCACAGAACCGTGCCGATGATGGAAAGAACCAGGCCGGCGGTGTTGACGCCCTTCTTTTCCTTCTTATTGGCCAGCGCAGCGAGGACGATGCCGACAACGCCGAGAACGATGCCGATCCAGCCATAGTAGGAAATGCCGGGAACCAAGCAGAAAATGCCGAACACAGTTGCCAGGATACCAAGAACCAAAGAAACAATGCCCATTTTTTACTCTCCTTTTTATTAAATTCCCACATAGCCAGTTTAACAGATAGCAGCAGCTTTGTCAATCGTCACTTTTATCCGCCGTTAAGATAACTTTCATGTTCGCTCGGGAAGAGATTCCACTCTCCCACCTCCGCCGGGCGCGCACCGATGCCGACATAGTAGGCGTCCAGCGGCGTCAGTTCCACCGTGATATAGTTCTCGGCGTTGACGGTGAACATAATGTCATTTGAGCCGGTCTCCTCACAGTGGTTTACATAATTTGAGCTGATTGCCGCACTGGAATAGTACAGATCATACGCGCCGAAGGTGTGCAGGATCTCATGGGCGTAGGTCGCGGGCGGCGCATCGAAGCACCCCTCATACTTGAGGTACATATTGACGATCTCCGTCATGTACAGCTCGCTGCTGGTATAGCCCAGCGACCACGGCCGCACCTCGTTTTCGTACTCGGTGTTGAAGTAGAAGAAATAAATCACGTTGTCAGCGCGGTATTTGTTGACCAGGCGCTGCACGTCGATATTCTCCTGAAGATAGGCCACCTGCGTTTCGTACTCCTCCACGCCGGGGGTGACCAGATTCTCCGGGAAGACCGCGTCATAGCGCAGATCCTCGCAGACCGACCAGTCATAGATGAACTCCGCCTCTGCGCCGTAGGCCTGCGCCTGCTCGGTAAGCCACTGCGCCGCCGTGGTCAGATAGGTCAGTGTCTGCGCCATGAGCCCGGCATCCTGCGCGGGATCCCAGCAGGTCGCATTGTCATTTGTGAAAACGGAAATGATCAGCGTTCTTCCGCGCAGCGAACCGGCAGAGCCGAGTGATCCGTCGTAATCGGAAACATAGGGCGGGTACTCCGCAGGCTCGGTAGACTCCTCCGTGGGTTCTTCCGTCGGCTCCGATTCCGGCGGCAGCGCAGGCTGATACATATCGTCCAGCAGGGTCAGCTCGCCGGAGGCATTGAATAAATAGTCGCAGCACACGGGCTGAAAGCCGCCGTTTTCCTGCGCATCGCGATAATACTCCGGCATATCCGCCGCGCGGTAGGTTTCCGCCTGAGGCGCACCGGCCGCATACTGCGGGCACAGATAGCCGACAAAGCGCCCCGCATCCAGCGGGAAGCGGTAGCTCGTCTGCGACAGGGGCTCATAGTCGCGGCCGCAGGCGCAGACCGTTGCGAAGACCGATTTTCCGATTTTTGAAATTTTCAGAAGCTGCAAATACGCCGTTCCCTCCGGAAGCTCGGACGGCTGCTGATACGCCTCTCCGGGAAGCAGCCCGCAGGCGCCCAGCAGCAGTGCCAGAAGGAGCAGGGGGAGCAGCAAAAGCAGAGTACGTCGTCTCATGGTAGCCCTCCGTTTCTTTTTTTCCATTGTACCGAATTTCCGGACAAATTGCAAGGAAAACCCGCGGGCGCTTTTGCATCCGCGGGTTCCGTATTTCAGGGTTCCGAGGGCTCTGGCGTCTCAGATGGCTCAGACGGTTCCGTCGCCTTCGATGTTACCGTGACGCGGATCGTCAGACTGCCCGGCTGATATTCCGCCGTTTCCTCTGCCGTCACGGTGATGGTACAGCTTCCCTCGCCGATGACGGTGACAGTGCCCTTGTCGTCCACGGTGCAGACGGAGATGTCGGAGCTCTGATAGCGCAGCGCAGCGCCGCCCAAAGCGGTAACATCCAGGCGGAAGCCGGCATCACCCGCCTGCACGGTATAGGCTATTTGGCCGGAGAACTGCTGTGTTTTCTTCGCGACCTGCACCGCCACCTTCTTCACTGCCTGACGATAGACGGTGCTTCCGGGCGCGGTGATCGTAATCTCGCAGGTGCCTGCGGAAACCGCTGTGACCGTCCCGTCCGCGCTCACGGACGCAACGGAATCGTCGGAGCTTTCATAGCGCAGCGCAGCGCCGGAGGAGGCAAACGCCTTCAGGGGAGACTGCTCGCCGGGGTTGAGCGCAAGGCGCTCGGGCGCGGTAATCGTCTGCGCGAGCTTGGACACGGTGACGGTGATCGCACATTCGCCGTCCTTATAGACCTTCGTGCCCTCGGAATAGGCATAGACCGTGCAGGTGCCCTCTCCCACCGGCGTGATCACGCCGTTCGGTGACACGGTGCATACCGTTGGATCCTTGGATTCATACTGGCTGATGGCCGCATCGCCGCTGGGCCGCACGTCCAGCTTGACGGGCGCGTCGCCCGGCGTGAACGTATAGTTCGTCGTACCGGTCCAGGTCTGCGTTTTGCCCTCTACGCTTTTCAGCCCGCCGTAGACGATCACGTAGGTGCCGACGCGGACATTGTCAAGAATTGCCAGCGCCTGTGCGCGGGGAATGTTAATGCAGCCGTGGCTGCCGCGGTAAAGATAGCGGGTGCCGCCGAATACCGTCCGCCACGAAGCGTCGTGCAGACCGATACCGCCGTTGAAGGGCATGAAACACTCGACCCAGTCGCGATAGCCGGGGCCGGTGAGATAGCGGTTGGTATCCTTGCTCTTGATGGTATACACGCCCTCCGGCGTGGTCCAGCCATTGGCCACGCACCCGGAAACGATGGGTGCGCTTACGACCAGTGCGCGGTCCTTGTAGCAGTAGACCATCTGATTGGTCAGGTCAACCTCGACATAACTGCCGCCGTAATCCTCCACGCCGCCGGAAGCTGCCGGAGCATAATAGGGCGCCGCCCGGCTGCCGCTGACGCGGTTTTGCAGGCAGGAAAGGAGGTCGGAATACAGGGCGTCAGTGTTGACGGACTGCCCACCCTGATAGGAGTTGACATTGATGTAGCCGCCGAGCGTGGTTCTGAACTGTACCGGCTGGCCGGGCACGGAGTGCCGCCGGGCAACGGCGCTGCAATAAGACGAAATTGCCTCGGTATTAAAAACGACCGTTCTGCCGTCCTGGCGGATTAAAAGCCAGGACGCAATACGGTCGCGATTAATGTATTCATAGCTGGTATCCCTGCCCTCCGGCGTAAAGCCGTAGGTCAGGGAGATCTGCAAATAGGAATTTGCGGTTTCGACCGCCTTGGCAAGGTCCGGGTTGCCCTCGGCCTTCTCGCCCTCGGCGCTCGGTACCAGCACGGAGCGCACCGAGACACGCTTGCGGAGTTTCTTGGCCGCCTTGCAGACCTTCTCCACAGCCTCGGTGTAATCTGCGGTCATTCCCGGCGCGCCGTCCACGCCGACAAAGCTTCCCTCGCTCGCGTCATATTCCAGATGCGCCCGCGTGGGGTCGTCCAACCGCGAATCCGACTTCGCCGTCTCGGAAGGCTCCGTCGTTTGTTCGCCTTCGGAAGCGCCGCCCGTTTCTCCCGCTGCGGCAAGTGCCGCATCCCGTGCGGAGAGAAGCGCCGTGCGGATATCCTCCGGGTCCCCGGTCAGGAAAAGATCCTTTTCCTCAAAGGTTCGCGTTTTATAATTCTCATTCTGCGCTTTCAGCATCGCGGCCAGGTCGATCTTCTCGTTATATGTAAGGCCGAGACGCGCTGCGTCCATGTAGAATGACACGCCGTCCAGCGTCACGTTCAGCGTATAGGTCTCCGCCTTCTCTCTCAGCAGGGCCTCCGCCTCCTCCGGTGTTTTCCCGGACAGCTCGATTCCGTTCAATCTCGTTCCGTTCAGAAATGCGCTCAGCTCAGACGGCTGCGCCGAAGGCTCGGTAGGTTCCGGCGGATCCTCCCGGTTGCAGGCGCCGGCTGTCAGCACCAATACAAGCAGCAGCGCCACGATCACGCCGCGTCTGATGATTCGAAACATTCCATGTCCTCCTTGTTTCTGTTTCTCTGCACCCCATTATACTATGTCGCTTCCACAAAAGCAAAAGCAGATTGTAACTTTTTCAAAAAAACGTCAAAGTACACAAAAAGTGCCAGAATTACAAAGAGAAAGGGCAACAAACCTGAAACATCTCCAGGCAGTTAGACACATATTTACAACGGAAATTGTGCAAACCGCTGAATAGGCTTGCCAGCTATGCCATGCAGTCGGAGCCGCCCCCTATAATGACACAAGGGCCTTTTGCGGCAAGGTCCGTGATGACCTTGTACTGGTTTTCCACAGGATGTCCAACCATCCAGTTGCAAATGGCCGAGGACAGGAAGCTCCCCGGTGGAGATCTCTCCACCAACTGGAGCGCCACCGTACCCACCAGCAGCGAGATGATGCAGGGGATGGCATACTGCCGCATGAGCTTGCCGATATGCTCCGTCCCCAAAAACTGATTTCCGGTTTCCAAAAAAATCACCTTTCTTTCTAAAATAAAAAATGCGCAAGTCCCAACACATCCGGACTTACGCATTTCTGCTACACGATTTGCCTATGAAGTTTTCTCCCATCTTACCATTTCTCACCCGATTCCGCAAAAAAGGCGCGTGGCGTTTCTCCAACTGGATTTACGCAGAAACGCCACACGCTGTACACTTATTATAGCAGGGTTGGATGAGAATTTCAAATGTTTTTTGTCTCGCCTGCTGATGTTTTTGACGGTTTCCATGCTGCGGAATAACATAAAAATCGGCACCTGCTTTTTCAGGCAGGTGCCGATTTCTGTTACCCTATCATGCGCTTGAATTTTTGGCGTAAATTCGCTTTTGCACATTCAAAAAATCAAGCAATTTCAAGGCTTTGCGGTGAATCTTAGTACATGCCGCCCATGCCGGCGCCGCCGGCTGCTGCCGCTGCTGCGGCATCCGCTGCGGGATCGGGCTTGTCGGCAACGATGGACTCGGTGGTCAGGACGCAGGCGCCGATGGAGGCTGCGTTCTCCAGCGCGGTTCTCGTGACCTTGGTCGGATCGACAATGCCGGTGGGGATCATATCGCAATAGGTTGCGGTGTAGGCATCATAGCCATAGCCGACCTTGCGGCTGCTCTTGATCTTTTCAAAGACAACAGAGCCGTCCACGCCCGCGTTCTCCGCGATCTGGCGGATCGGAGCCTGCAATGCCTTGGCGATGATCTGTGCACCGGTCTTTTCGTCGCCGGAGAGCTTCGCAACCAGCTTCTCGACTGCCGGAATTGCATTGACAAAGGCCGTGCCGCCGCCGGCGACGATGCCTTCCTCCACGGCCGCGCGGGTCGCGTTCAGTGCGTCCTCGACGCGGAGCTTCTGCTCCTTCATGGCAACCTCGGTCTGTGCGCCGACGCGGATGACCGCTACGCCGCCGGACAGCTTGGCCAGGCGCTCCTGCAGCTTCTCGCGGTCATAATCGGAGGTCGTGACCTTGATGGCTGCCTTGATCTCATGGATACGGGACTGGATGGCCTCGGGGTCGCCGCAGCCGTCGACAATGACGGTGTTGTCCTTGTTGACCTTGATCTGACGGGCGCGGCCCAGATCGGACATCTGAACCTCCTGCAGGTTCATGTTCAGCTCAGAGGCGACATAGGTGCCGCCGGTGAGAATGGCGATGTCGCGGAGCATTTCCTTGCGGCGGTCGCCGAAGCCGGGCGCCTTGACGCAGACGCAGTTGAAGCTGCCGCGCAGACGGTTGACAAGCAGCGTGCTCAGCGCGTCGCCCTCAACGTCCTCGGCGATGATGACGAGCTTCTGTCCGCCCTTGACGATCTGCTCCAGAATGGGCAGAATGTCCTGAATGGAGGAGATCTTCTTATCGGTGATCAGGATATAAGGATCATCGACGACGGCTTCCATCTTATCGGTGTCGGTGACCATATAAGGGGAGATATAGCCGCGGTCAAACTGCATGCCTTCGACGACCTCCAGGCCGGTCTCTGCGGTCTTGGATTCCTCGATGGTGATGACGCCGGAGGCGGTGACCTTCTCCATTGCCTCGGCGATCAGCTTGCCGATCTCCTCGTCGCCGGAGGAAACGGTACCGACTCTTGCGATGTCGGCGCTGCCGTTGACTGCCTGAGAGTTTGCCTTGATTGCTTCAATCGCCGCGTCAACGGCCTTCTGCATGCCCTTGCGCATAACCATGGGGTTTGCGCCGGCGGAAACGTTCTTCAGGCCCTCACGGACGATGGCCTGTGCCAGCAGGGTGGCGGTGGTGGTGCCGTCGCCGGCGACGTCATTGGTCTTGGTAGCAACTTCGCGGACGAGCTGTGCGCCCATATTTTCAAACGGATCCTCCAGCTCCACTTCCTTGGCGATGGTCACGCCGTCGTTGGTGATGAGCGGGGCGCCGTATTTCTTGCCGAGAACGACGTTGCGGCCCTTCGGTCCGAGGGTCACTTTTACGGTATCTGCCAGCTGGTCGATGCCGGACTGGAGTTTTTTACGGGCGTCTTCGCCGAATTCAATCATTTTTGCCATAACTGCATTGCCTCCTGATTATTCTACGATTGCAAGGATCTCGGACTGACGGACGATGGAATAATCCTTCTCGTCGAGCTTGATTTCCGTTCCTGCATATTTGCCGACGACGACCTTGTCGCCGGGCTTGACGACCATCTTGACCTCGTTGCCGTCTACCATGCCGCCGGGGCCGACAGCCACGACTTCAGAGATCACAGGCTTTTCTTTGTTTGCAGTAGAGAGAATGATGCCGGATGCGGTGGTTTCCATCGCTTCAACGGGCTTGAGCAGAACGCGGTCTGCAAGGGGAACCAGTTTCATGATCTATTACCTCCGATATTTGGGAGCCTCCGGAATTCCGGCGCATCCCTTTGATTTACAAAGCGGGGTGTTAGCACTCAATCGTTCTGAGTGCTAACACCTATATCATACCCATCTTTTCCAAAATGTCAAGAGGATTTTCAAGAAAAAGTACGACTATTTTTTTAATTTTTTGTGTCCAGCAGTCCCATCCGGTCAAGCAATGCAAGGATGCGCAGTGCGTCCTCGCCGAGGTCGAGGATCAGTCCCTCCCCCGCACCGCCCCGTCCCGACAGCAGGCCGCGGGCATTGAGCTTGTCCAGCGCCGTGCGGTAGGCGGGGTTCTTCACATCCTTCAGAAGCTCATAGCGCGCCGCCTGCGGCTGCAAGCCGTAGTATTCGGCAATGCAGGCCGCCTCTGCCTGAGCAAGCAGCCGGAGATTCTCATCCTGCAAAAGCCAGTTTGTCATGCGGGTGTTGGTATGGAAGCTGTGTTCCAGAATCATCCCCGTCACGCCGACATTCGCGCTGTAGCGGATAACGCCGTAGTAATCCGCATTTTTTGCGGAATTCCAGCGAACAAGGATCTGCGGTGTCTGCCGTGTTCCCATAACGGAGGCGATCACCTCCGAGAGCCCCTGCGCCAGTCCCTTGCCCCGCCCGCTGACAGGGTAGTAGACCCGCACATAATCCACGCTGTCGTTGACGCTGCTGCCGACGGCGTTGGAGTGCAGGCTGAGAAACAGGTCGCAGCCCCTGGCCATCGTTCCGCGTTCAAAGAGGCTGGGGTCGTCCTGCACCGAGCTGCGGGTGCAGAGAACCTCTATCCCGCAGGCCTCCAGCGCTTTTTTCAAAAAGCGCTGATACTCAAACATCCGGCTGCCCTCATAATAGCGCGCCACCGCCGGTGAGCGGTTGTCCCATGGGCCGTGTCCGGCGTCCAGACAGATTTTCATGCGTGCATTCCTCCGTTCTTTTCCGACTGTGTGCCAAAGTGGAAGCTGATGATGACCGCAAAGATCGTCATGACCTCCTGCGGCGTGATGCGTCCGCGCAGCGCAAGCGCCGCAAACACGGCGGTGAGCGTGAGCGTGACCAGCGACTTGATGCAAAGCAGCTTTGTCAGGCGTTCCTTCATTTTCCAATCACCCCCTCCAGGTCGCTGAGCCGGTGGTTGACGACCTTGACCCGCTCCTCCAGTACCGGGATTCTCTCCCCAAAACCGCCCAACCGGTCCACCTTCTTTTCAAGCTGGGCAATACGGTAGCTCGTCAGCCGCGCGGAGGTCAGAACGCCGCAGGCCGAGCCCAACAGTGTGCCCGCCAGCGACAGCAGCGCGACCCAAATTTCGCTGTTCATTTCTTCACCTCCCCGGCACTTTTCAACCAAAGCGGCATTTCTCTGCCAAATTGCCCTGTTTTGGATAATCGTGTTGAAAAAAAATCGGAAATGTGGTATAAAGATACCATCGGATGGCTGGCCAGCCGCACCTGACCGCGTGTTTTGCCGGCATTTTTTTGCTTTCGCCTGACGGGCTTCCGCCTGCCGGCGGCTCGGATTTCAAAAAGCCAGCCGATGTATGGAAAAGGTTGCTCTGCTGAGGGGGTGTCGGAATGAAGCAGCAGGTCACAAGGCGGTTTATCCAGGAAGCGCTTCACACGCTTTTGCGGGAAAAACCCATGGATAAAATCACGGTGCGGGACATCGTGGAGGAATGCGGCCTGACGCGCAATACGTTCTACTATCATTATGACGACATTTACGACCTGTTTGAGGACTTCCTGAAAACGCAGCTCTCCAAGGCACTGCATTCCAGTCCGATGGAAATGACCCCGGATGAGGTGCTGATGTGCGCGCTCGGCTTTCTTCTGGAAAAGCCGCAGGTCGCCCGCCATATCTTCTCATCGAAAAACCACGAGGTCATGCTGCAATATTTTGAGCGCGTCGCGGAGCTCCTGCTCGACCGCCATCTCGCGCTGGAGAATCTCACCTGTACGCAGGAGGACAGAGATCTGATCCTCACCGTTTGCAGCCACGCGCTCTACGGAGTGTTCGGGCAGTGGCTTCTGCTGCACCGGGACGCCATGCTGGAGGCCGATCTGCACCGCGTCACGGTGCTGTTTGAGCACGTGATCCGCAACGCGCTGGTCGCCGGTGCGGAGCATCCGCGGACGCCGGAGGTGAAAAAAGCATGAAGGCCCTGCTGATCAATGCCAGTCCCCGCGGTGCTGCCAGCAACACGCTGCTGCTCGCGCAGGCCTTTGTGCGCGGGCTTGCCTGTGAAACGGAAACCGTCACCCTGGCGGACTGCACCATCACGCCCTGCACGGGCTGCATGAGCTGCTGGAAGCGCGGCGACGGAAGCTGCGTTTTCTCCGACTCCATGCCGGAGCTTCTGGAGAAGGTTATGAGCGCCGACGTCATCATCGAGAGCTTCCCGCTCTATTATTTCGGAATGCCCACACTGCTCAAGGCCTTCACCGACCGCACCTTCTGCCTGATGCAGCCCTATCACGGCCAGACCGATACCGGCTGCGCCTTCCAGACGCCCCGTGACGCACATCTTCGAGAGAAAAAGCTGGTAATCGTCTCCACCTGCGGCTACGCCGTCGCAGAGGGGATGTATGATGCGCTTCTGAAACAGTACGACCTGCTGTGCCACGGCAGGAACTACACGCCCATTCTCTGCCCCGAGGGAGAACTGATGCATGTAGAGCAGCTTGCCATCCCGCGCAAGCATCTGCTTGTCCGGCTGGAAGAGGCCGGCCGGGAGTATGCACAGCACCTCAGTCTGCCGGAGCAGACACTTCGTGCGCTGCAAGTCCCCCTTGTCGATCCGCGCGTTTATCAGATCATTGCAGACGCCCACTGGTCGGGCGCGAAAGGAGAACGCTGTGAAGAAAAACAGTAATATTGTAAGAGGTGCGCGGATCACCAACGTGATCTCCGCCTGCATCACGGTGCTGTCCGGTCTGGCGCTGGTGTTTTTCCCGGAGATGGATTCGCTCATACTTTCCCAGCGCGTCTTTCTGAGTATTCTGTTCGCGCTGATCGGCGCGGCCAAGCTCCTCGGCTATTTCAGCAACGACCTGTACCGTCTGGCCTTCCAGTTTGACTTTGCCATCGGCATTTTCTGCTGGATCATTTCGCTGCTGATCATTCTCGCGCCTGCACGCTCCGTCCCCATGATCCCGACGCTTCTGTCGGTGTATGTCGTGCTGGACGCGCTGCTGAAAATTCAGATCTCCACCGACGCCCGCGGCTTCGGGATGACCTGCTGGATCGGAATGATTGCCTCCAGCGTGTGCCTGTTTGTCGTGAGTATTCTGGCTGTCGCCTCGATCTACTGGCAGTGGATGCCGGAGACGCGCGCGGTCGGTATCGCACTGGCAATCGACGGCCTCGAAAATGTGTGGATCACCGCCTATACCGTCCGTGTCCGTGCGCGGAAAAAGCACCTGTGCGAGCATTTCGGCCTGGACGACGCGGAGGAAAAGAGCAAAAATGAAGATACTGATTGATGTTTTCGGCAGCGACCACCCGGAAGAGCTGATTGCCGGATGCGCCCGCTGCTCTCTGGAGGTTCCGGAGGCGACACTTGTCCTTCCGGGCCGGGAGGAGATCCTGCGCCCCGCGCTGGAGGCTCTGCCGCATGACCCCACGCGCATCGAGCTGATGCCCGCAGCGACGGTCATCACCAACCATGACGACCCCATTCAGGCGGTCATGAAACAGCGGGATTCCTCTCTGGTCGCCGGTATCCAGCGCCTGCGCAGCGATGAGGAAATCGGCGGTATGATCACCGCCGGCAGCACGGGCGCGGCCTTCGTTGCCGGGATCACCTTCCTTGGCAGGCTGCCCGGCGTACACACACCGGCGCTTGCCACCTTCCTTCCCTCCGAAACAGGCCGTGACATCTGCCTTGCGGACTGCGGCGCAAATGTGGACTGCAAGCCGGACCGCCTGGTAGGCTTTGCCCGGCTTGCCGTCGCCCTGATGCAGAGCTACGGCGTGGAAAAGCCCCGTGTGGGGCTGCTCTCCGTCGGCGTGGAGGAGGGCAAGGGCAGCCACTTCGTGCAGGAGGCCTATTCGCTCCTGTCAAAGCTCCCCATCAACTTCGCCGGAAATATGGAGGCGCGCGATGCGCTGAGCGGCGAATACGACGTAATCGTCAGCGAGGGCTTCTCCGGAAACGTCCTGCTGAAGACGGTGGAGGGCACTGGGCTGCTCGCCGGTGCGCGCCTGCGTGCAAAACATGACCCCGCTGTGGATGCCGCGGCGGCGGAGCTGACGCAGGAGCTGAACTTCTCCCTGCGCGGCGCATCCATGTTCCTTGGCCTGAAAAAACCTCTCTTCAAGGCACACGGCAGCGCGGGGGCGCGCACCGTGCCGAACGCCGTGCGGCAGATGCTGCGCTTTTCACAGGCGGATTACCCCGCCCATTTCGCCGCGCTCATGACTTGACATTCTTCGCTTCCTGCGATATAATACCGCCGAACGCACAACAGATCATTCTTCGGGGTGCCGGATGCTTCCGGCTGAGATTGGGCGGCAGACGTCCTGACCCGCAAACCTGATACGGTTAATACCGTCGTAGGGAAAGATGCAGGCTCTATTTCCGTGCTGCTTCCTGGAACGGTTTGCAGTGCGGAATTCTTTTTTCGGAGGCATATTATGCGTCACAAGAAACTCCTTGCACTCTGCGAGTGCGCCATCTTCACCGCCATGGCAATCGCCCTGAGCTATCTGAAAATTCCCATCGGACTGGAATTCGGCGGCTTCGGCGGCTCCATCGACCTGGTCATGATCCCGCTGATCCTCTGCGCCATCCGCTGGGGCTGGACCTGGGGCCTCGGCACCGGTCTGGTTTTCGGCACGCTGAAGTTCTTCCTCGCCGGCGGCACCGCAATCAACTGGCAGTCCATGCTGCTGGACTACAGCGTTGCTTATATGTTTGTCGGCTTCGCCGGTCTGTTCCGCGGCAAGTCCAAGACTGCATGGCTGGCTGCGCTGGTCGGCTGCCTTGCCCGCTTTGTCATCCACTTCATCAGCGGCATCACCATCTACGCCGAATACATGACGGACATTTTCGGCCTGCACATGACGAACACCTGGGTCTATTCCACCCTGTACAATGGCTCGTATATGCTGCCGAACACCATTCTGGCTGTCGTGGTCATCGCGCTGCTCTCCGTCCCGCTTGGGAAATACATGCGCGGTGAAATGAAAATCTGATCTTCTCTTACTCTCCCCGGTCTTCTGGTGAAGGCCGGGGAGAGTTTTTTCCTCTTTTGCTCTTGCCAACGCCGCCTTTACTTTTTGCTTAATTTGTTGTAAAATAGAGAAAAAACACGAATGGAGGGTCGGGTATGAACTGTATCCGCTGCGGCCGCCGGATTCCGGAAGGGCAGGTTTTTTGCGAGGATTGCGCCGGTGTAGTTGATGAACCCCTGCGCGATTCCCCCTATATGTCGAAGCATATTACCCTGCCGGAGCGCCGGCCGGAGACCCCCGGCGCAGCCCCCCAGCCTGCGAAAAAGGCACAGCAGCAGAAAAAGGCGCCCTCCGTCTTCCGCCGCCGCCTGCACCGGCTGACGGCGGCAACGGTGCTGCTGTCCATCGTGTGTGTTCTTCTGCTCGGCGCCTGCGGCTACGGCCTGCACTTCTACTTTGGCCGCTTCCGGCAGGAGCGCAACCGCCTGCGTGTGCAGGAGGAGGAGCTCAACCGCCGCGCCGTGGAGGTCGGTCAGATGCAGGTGGAGCTGGTGGACACACGCGACGCGCTTGCTGACGCGCGGGATAAGCTCTCCGAACGCGACCGCAACATCACAAAGCTGGAACAGGAGCTGAATATCTACCGGATGCAGAACTCCGAAACCGAGCTGAGCATCCGCGAATTGCAGGAAGAGAACCTGCGTCTGGTGCAGGAGAACGCGGACAGCGCCAAGCAGCTCGACGACTGGATCGCCAAGGCCGAAGGCCTGACCTCGCAGCTTGGAGCGGTCACCAAGGAGCGCGACCGTTTGGTGCGCAAGTCGGATTTTGTCGATGCGCACGTCGCCTTCATCGAAAATGACGGCACCGGCTACTACCATGTCTACAGTTGCCCGCACTTCAAGGAGGAAAGCTACTGGGCCTTCAGCGTCAATCTTGCCATTTCCCGCGGCTATACACCCTGTCCTTACTGCCATTAAGGCTTGCTTTTTTCAAGTATTCGCGCTATAATATATCTCCGCTGTGAATTCTGACCCTGCAACTTTAATTTCTAGGAGGGCTGCGGATGAAACAAAAGGATCTGCTGCTTCGCGCGACGCTCTGTCTTGCCGTCGGCGGTCTTGGCATGGCCGGTATCATGTGCCTGTTTATCGGCTTCGGCTTCGGCACGGTAATCGGCAAGGAGGCGGTCTTTTTGTACTGGCTTCTCCAATGCGCCAATGTGACTGTCATGCGCATCCGGGAATCTGTGCTGCTGCGCTCCGCGCAGGCGCCTGTTCCCTCCAAACGAATGCGCGTTCTGCGCCTGTGCGCCGCATGGCTCTGGCGTCTCGGCTCCCTGACGCTGCTGACCTCCATGGTCTTTGCCCTGTGCGGGATGCTGCTGAGCAGTCTGCCAGTCGTTCTGACCTGCTATATTGGCTTCTTTGCAACACTGATCGGCTGGCTCGGCCGCCTGATGACCTTCCACAGAGTACGGCAGTCCTCCATCGCGCTTGCCATGGAGCAGGAGCGCAAAAAATCCGCCTGACACTTATGGCGCCGCTTATAACGAACGGCGCGGGAACGGCGGAATAACTGCAAATAGTGTGAAAAAGTCCGGACGGAAACTGTCCGGACTTTTTTAACCTCCCGCGCTGCAACAGAATTGTCCGCAGATCTTACGGCAGTATTTGCATCCGTCGCAGAGGCAATCTGGTGTACTATGAATCCTGTATAGGCTAAATACCATGCCGGAAGTACAAAAGATCCCGCCCGCCGGAAATCCGGCGGGCGGGATTGTATTATGCGGTTGCTTCAGAAGCGGAGAGCAATCAGTTCTCTTCCTTCTTCTTGCGGGAGATCACGCAGAGACCTGCGCCGAGCAGAACCACGGAGGACAGGCCGGTAACCATGAAGATATCGATACCGTTGTCGCCGGTCTTGGGGCTGTCGGGCTTTGCTTCCTTGGTGATCGTGATACGGCCCTGCGTCTTTTCATACTGTGCTGCGGAAACGACGCCGTTGAGACCCTCGGAGATGTACTCCATCAGGACTTCATCCAGCGGCAGGCCGGTGTCGAACTGTGCAGAAGCGCTTGCAAATGCATAGTAGGTATCGCCGCCGGCTGCGAGGAAGTTGTTGGTAATGACGGCATAGGTGGCCTTCGGATCGAAGGGCTTGCCATTGACTTCCTGGATGCTCACACGGTTGATGGACTTGGGTCCGTAATAGGTGGAGTTGGGATAGGTGGTGTCGTTCTTGGCATACGGCTTGTTCACATCAATCGTGAACTTGAGGCCGGAGACCTGCGGGAAGCCGCCGATTGCCTTCGGGGTGCTATAGGTGGATGCTTCCAGAGCCTCGAGCAGCTCAGCGCCGGTGACATAGACGACGGAGAGGGTGTTGCCGAAGGGCAGGACGGTGTTGACGTCCTTCATGCTGATCTCGCCCTTGGCGATCGAAGCACGGATGCCGCCGCCGTTGGTGATGGCCAGGATGTTCTCCTTCGGGACGGTAACTTCGCTGGTATCCTGCAGGATCTTCCACATCATAGCGTCGGTGATGAGGTCGCCGAGGTTGGTTTCCATCGTGCGGTTGCCGGGATCCTTCGCGCCGTTCAGGTCAACTTCGCTCTTTGCGAAGGGAACGCCGAACTTCTCGTCGATCTCGTCCATCAGCTGAGCAGCCAGAGTCTGTGCAGCGGCGTCCATCGGACGGTCGTTCTCTCTGTCGCTGATCTTCTTGTCGCCGAGATCCTTCCAGACGATCGCCTCGAGATAGTTCTTCTCGATCTTCTTGGTAGCCTTGTCAACCACGATCACGCCGATGTTCTCAAACTTCGTTCCGGTGGACTGGATGGGCTCGCCATTCTCGCCCTCGGTCATCACGGTGTGGGAGTGGCCGTCGATCACGAAGTCGATACCGGTGACGTTCTTGTACAGGTCATAGGAGCGGTTCGGCTCGGACTCGCTGTCCACGCCGAGGTGTGCCAGGCAGATGACGATATCTGCACCCTCTGCCTTCAGAGCGTCAACTTCCTGCTGGGCAATGGCATACATTTCCTTGCCTGCCGGGAAAACCAGGCCCTTGATGAGGGCGGGGTTGGCCTTGGTGCTGGCCTCCGGCGTTTCCAGACCGAAGAAGCCGATCTTCACGCCGTTTCTCTCGATGATGGTGTGTCCGTCAAAGATGGGCTTGCCGTTCTCCAGAACGTTCGCGCAGAGGATCTTGCCGCTGAAGAACGCCATGTTGGCCTTGAGCTGTTCATAGCCGTAGTCGAATTCGTGGTTGCCGAGCGTAGCCAGATCGTAGCCGGCCTCGTTCATCATAACAATGGCGTTCTCGCCCTTGTCGAGGCTGACGTAGATCGTGCCCTGGCTGTAGTCGCCTGCGTCAACGAGGATGACCTCGGCGCCCTTGGACTCCAGATCCTTCTTCAGTGCGGCAATGTTTGCGTAGCCCATGAGCTGGCCGTGCACGTCATTGGTGTGCAGGATGTAGGTCTTGCCTTCCAGCTCGGGGTGGCTTCTGGTGATGTTCCAGGTGGACTTGATTTCGGGGGTAATGGTGCCCTTTTCCTGGATGTAGGCGCCCAGCAGTGCGCGGGCCTGTCCCTTATCCTCGCCCTGATCCATGTCATACTGCGTGGAGTAGATGACAGCATCATCGAAGCGGGAAGCCGGGAAATCGCAGCCGTGCGTACGCAGATAGTTGACGTAGTCACCGCCGCCGCCGAAGCGGTAGTTGTTCACAACAACGGTGAATTCCTGATCGTCCGTGACGTCCACACCGTTGTAAGTCATCTTGGTCACGCGGGAGCCTTCCGGCTTCCCGGCGTCAAGCGTATAGGAGAAGCCGTCGCCGTAAATGACGTCGTAATAAGTCAGACTGGTCGCATGGGGATTGCCGTTCTTGTCAACCTTGAGCTTGGTTGCGGAGAACTCCAGCCAGGTGCGGACTGCCTTGCCGCTCATCTTGACCTGATAGAACCAGTTCTCATAGCGGTACAGGCCGAACATATCGCCCTGCTTGATATCGCCTGCGGGAATCAGGTTGGCTTTGTCTCCGGCGGTCAGCGGAGCGGAGATGGAGAGCTGTGCGGGCTTGTCGTCATCGGTGGTTGCGGTGTTGCCCGTCTTGTCATAGCAGCCCCAGAGCTGAACCTGATTGATCAGGTCCATGAAAGCAGAGGGTGCATCGCCGAGGCCGGCAGCCGGGAAATCGCCCGCGGCAGTGCCGATCTTCACGTTCATGTACTTTTCCCAGACTTCTTCTTCGTAGGGCTTCAGGAGCGCCACGAGGTTGTCGTCGAGCTTGTAGTTTTCCAGCTTAACGTTCTCTGCCTTGATGGTTGCTTCCTTGGTGGTCTTGTTGTAGGAAACCACGACCTGGGAAACCATGGCAGCCTTGTCGCCGGGCTGGAGGACGTTGACGGTCTTGCCGCCCTTGTCCGTGATCTGAGTGACGTTTCTGCCGTGCTCATGGCCGGAGAACACAAAGTCGATGGAATCGGTGTTCTCAACCAGGTAGCGCACGGAGTCGGTTGCCTGGCTTGCCTCGGAGCCGAGGCCGCAGTGCGTTACGACGACGATCATGTCGGCATTGGCCTTCATCTCGGCTTCGTAGTGCTTGTAGGTATCGTAGATGCCTGCAAAGTAGATCCCATCATGGTTGGCCAGGTCCCACTTGTGGATGTTGGGGTTGCCGAGGCCGATGACTGCGACCTTAACGCCGTTAAAATCCTTGATGAGGTAGGGGGCATAGCCCTTCCAGGTTTTGTCCCACATTCTGGAGAGGTCGCTGTTGTATGCAGCATCCAGGTAGTTAGCCATGCTGGTGGCCATCTGCTTCTCCGAGCCGGAGGAAGCGGAGGTCGCGTAGTCCAGCTGACGGTTCAGAATGTCCAGACCGTAGTTGAACTCATGGTTGCCGACGACCCACAGATCATACCCCAGCGTGCGGAACGCCTTGATCGCGGGATCGCCGTCGGCTTGCTTGTTAAAGAAAGCGTTGTACCAGGTCAGAGGTGTGCCCTGAATGGTGTCGCCTGCGTCGGCAACAAAGAGGTTGTTGCCGTACTTTGCCCGCATCTCCTTGATGTAAGTGGCAACGCGGGTGAGGCCGCACTTATAGGTGCCGCTCTTCTCATAGGGCTGGGTATAGTCGGTTGCGTAGATCTGACCATGCATGTCAGAGGTCGCGAGAAACGCGAAATCAACAGTTTCGCCGCCTGCGGCCGTTTCCCCGCCGAGAGGCGAAGCGGCAACAGCATCAGCGTCTTCCTGTACTTCCTCAGCGCTGACGGCGGGCACAAGCAGTGCAACGACCATCACGAGAGCAAGAAACAGTGCCAACAGTTTCTTCATGTTTTTCCTCCTTTTCATTTATGCGGATGATTATCCACATTAGTGTATTTACATTATACCCGCTCCGGCCTGAAAATGGAAGTTGTTTTTCGTCGTGAATTGTATCAAAAAACACGTCATTTTTTTGGTCAAAACAGACAGGAATCACGGGAATTCCACCGCGTGCGGACATAAATACCGGCAAGCAAGAACACCCGCCGGGGCGTTTTGCCCCGGCGGGTGTATTTTCAGTCCTCCAGCGTCTCCGCAAGCTCCAGTCCGGGGTTGCGGCGGACGGTAAAATCGACCGCCCACGGGCTGGAAAAAACCAGCAGCCGATGGCCGCGGTAGTCCTCCAGCAGTTCCACATCGGAGGAGAGATTCAGCTCCTTTTCCTCCACGGGCGACTTACGGATGAAGCGCAGCACCTCATAGGGCAGCCCCTCCATGCGCAGCTCCACACCGTATTCATTGAGCATCCGGTAGCGGAACACGTCGAATTGCAGCGTGCCGACAACGCCCACGATGACCTCCTCCATGCCGGTATTCGGCACGCGGAAGATCTGGATGGCGCCCTCCTGCGCGATCTGCTCGGTCCCCTTGACGAATTGCTTGCGCTTCATCGTATCCTTGGGGCTGACGCGGGAAAAATGCTCCGGCGCAAAGGTCGGAATCCTTGCGAATTTGAATTTCTTGCCCGGCACGGTGATGGTGTCGCCGATAGAGAAGATACCGGGGTCGAACACGCCGATGATGTCGCCCGCATAGGCCTCATCGACAATCTCGCGCTCCTGCGCCATGAGCTGCTGCGGCTGCGACAGGCGCAGCTTGCGGTTGCCCTGCACATGGAACACCTCGGCCTCGCGCTCGAACTTGCCGGAGCAGATGCGCATGAAGGCAAGGCGGTCGCGGTGCGCCTTGTTCATGTTCGCCTGAATTTTGAACACAAACGCGGAAAAATCCGGGGAGAAGGTGTCGATCACGCCGCAGTCCGCAACGCGCGGCAGGGGCGGGGTCGTCATGTGCAGGAAGGCCTCCAGGAAGGGCTCGACGCCGAAATTCGTCAGCGCGGAACCGAAGAACACCGGGCTGAGCGCGCCTGCGCGCACCTCGTCGAGATCGAACTCGCGTCCCGCGCCCAGAAGCTCCACGTCGTCGCGAAGCTGGCCTGCGCGCTCTGCGCCGATCAGCTCGTCTACCTTCGGATCGTCCGGCTCGACCTCCAGGCGGTCGGCGCGGTTCTTGCCGGAGATGCCGGAGAAGAAGTCGATTCTTCCCTTCTGCCGGTCGTAAACGCCCTGAAATTCCTTGCCGCAGCCGATGGGCCAGTTGACGGCGTAGGTTTCGATGCCCAGTTCCCGCTCCAGCTCGTCGAGCAGGTCAAAGGGATCCTTGGCCTCGCGGTCCATCTTATTGATAAAGGTGAAGATCGGGATATGCCGCATCGCGCAGACTTTGAACAGCTTGCGCGTCTGCGCCTCGACGCCCTTGCTGCCGTCGATGACCATGACCGCTGAGTCCGCTGCCATCAGCGTGCGGTAGGTGTCCTCGGAGAAGTCCTGATGGCCGGGAGTGTCCAGAATGTTGATGCAGTAGCCCTCATAGCGGAACTGCATCACGGAGGAGGTGACGGAAATGCCGCGCTGCTTTTCGATCTCCATCCAGTCCGATACGGCCGCGCGGGCGTTCTTTTTTCCCTTGACTGCTCCGGCCTGCGCAATCGCGCCGCCGTAGAGCAGGAATTTTTCGGTCAGCGTGGTCTTGCCGGCGTCCGGGTGCGAAATGATCGCAAAGGTGCGCCGGCGGCTGATCTCTTCTCTTAAAGTTGACATAATATTCCTCCCATGTCCGTTCCCGCCGGGACGGACGGGCAACTAGGCATACAGCTTGACATACGGAATGTATTCTACCACACCGTCTGTCTGATTACAAGCGAAAAACCGCCGATCATCCCCTTTTTTCGGAGAAAACGGTTGCAATGTTCCGGGCGAGTTGCTATAATATTTTCAATAAAATCTGGAGGAACCCGTATGCTCGACACCTACACGATCTTCGGCGCTCAGTTCAATCTGCTCGACCTGCTCATGGCCATCATCCTTCTCTCTACGGGAGTGTACTGCATCTATACCTCCATCCGCGTGCGCAGGGAGTGCACATTCTTTGAAAACAAGGTTCTCCTGCCCGGCGGCTGTGAGCCCGCCGCCTGCACCGACCCGGACGGCTTCTTTGACTATATTGCGCCCCGCCTTCTCCTGTTCGGCATTGCCCTGATCCTCTGCGCGGCGCTGGATATTCTTGTGCTCTACCTCGTCCGCCGCAGCTTCGTCGGCAACTGGCTGTACTGGGTGCAGCTCGTCGTGCCATTCGGCTGCTTCGGCTGGTACATTTATTTGCAGCGCAAGGCCGGAAAGCAGTTCTGGTGATATATTATATAGTATAAACCTTCCCGTTTGAAAAAACAGGACCGATCTGAGGCGATTGCCGCAGTTCGGTCCTTTTCTTTCGTCAGCAGGCGCTGTTTTCAGCATCCACCGCGCAGCCTTTGCAGCGCGTTCCGGAATTCCTCCGGCAGAGGGCAGGAAACCGTGATCTTCTCTCCCGTGCGCGGATGCAGAAAGGTCAGCTCCTTCGCGTGCAGGCACTGGCTTGTCAGCCCCAGCTCCGGCTTTTTCACGCCGTAGAGCGGATCACCCGCGATGGGATGGTTGATATAGGCCATATGCACGCGGATCTGATGCGTCCGCCCGGTTTCCAGGCGGCAGCGCAGATGCGTATACTGCCCATAGCGCGCGATGACCTCCCAGTGCGTCACCGCCGGGCGGCTGTTCTTCTCCGTTACCGCCATGCGCTTACGGTCGCGCACGTCGCGGCCGATGGGTGCGCTGACCGTGCCGCTGTCCTCGCGGAAACCGCCGCGCACGATACACTCATAGGTGCGGCGCAGCGTATGATCCTTGAGCTGCTCGGAGAGCTTCTGGTGTGCAAAATCGTTTTTCGCCACGATCAGAAGGCCGCTCGTGTCCATGTCGATGCGGTGGACGATGCCGGGGCGCTTCTCTCCGTTGATGCCGGAGAGGCTGTCGCCGCAGTGATGCAGCAGCGCATTGACGAGCGTTCCGTCCTCGTGACCCGCAGCCGGATGTACCACCAGCCCCTTGGGCTTGTTGACGACCAGCACGTCCGCATCCTCGTAGACCACGTCCAGCGGGATATCCTGCGCCTTCAGCTCCGTTTCCTGAAGTTCCGGGATTGTCACCTCATAGACCGCGCCCGGCGCGGTCTTTTCGTTTTTCTTCACCGGCGCGCCGCCGCAGGTCACAAGGCCCTGCGCGATCAGCCGCTGCGCCGCCGAGCGCGTCAGCTCCGGCACGGCTTCGGACAGGAAAACATCCAGCCGCTGCCCGCCCGCTTCAGCTCTCAGGTTCATCTTTCTTTTTCTGCCGGTCGAAAAACAGCAGGTAGATCACCAGCAGGGCGCAGCCCGTCGTGATAAAGCAGTCGGCGACGTTAAAGACCGGAAAATCGACAAAATCGAGCTGGATCATATCCGTCACCCGGCCGAAGCGCAGACGGTCGATCATATTGCCGATGCCGCCGCCGGCGATGGCCGCAAGGCAGAGCAGCTCAAATTTCTTCGTCAGCCACTTCTTCCAGACGGCGACGACCAGCAGCACCAGGAATGCCGCCATCACAAGGGTGAACAGCCACATCTGGCCGCCCAGCATCCCCCATGCGCCGCCGGTATTTTCAATATGTGTAATGCTGAAGATGCCGAGGATGCTCTCGCCCTGCGCGTGCAGGGGAATGTTCTGCACCGTCAGCCATTTGGTCCACTGGTCGAGTCCGACCACCGCCGCCGCGAGTGCGGCCATGATTACATAAAACATAGCAGTTCCTTTCTCAGGCCCGGAATTTCTGACTCTGCGCAACCGCCAGCTTGTCGCAGCGGTTGTTTTTTTCATTTTCGGCATGACCCTTGACCCAGTGCCACGTGACCTCGTGCGTTTTGAGAAGCGGCAGAAGCTTTTCCCACAGGTCGACGTTCAGCGCAGGCTTCTTGTCCGACTTGACCCAGCCCTTCGCTTTCCATGCATAGACCCAGCGCTTCATCACCGCGTCGGCCACGTACTTGGAGTCCGTGTACAATTCCACATGGCAGGGCTCTTTGAGTGCGCTCAGCGCCGAGATGACCGCCGTCAGTTCCATCCGGTTATTGGTTGTCTGTGCTTCGCCGCCGGACAGCTCTTTTTCCACGCCGTTCCACTCCAGGATCGCGCCCCAGCCGCCGGGACCGGGATTCCCGGAGCAGGCGCCGTCGGTGTAGATCGTGACCGTTCTCATTCGTCCATCTTCAAGACCGCCATGAACGCCTCGGACGGGACGGAAACCGTGCCGAAGGTGCGCATACGCTTCTTGCCTTCCTTCTGTTTTTCCAGCAGTTTCTTCTTTCTCGTGATGTCGCCGCCGTAGCACTTGGCCAGCACATCCTTGCGCAGAGCCTTGATTGTCTCACGGGCGATGATCTTGCCGCCCACCGCCGCCTGCACGGGGATCTCAAACATCTGGCGCGGAATGTTGTCCTTGAGCTTTTCGCAGATCTTTCTGGCGCGCGCATAGGCGTTGTCCGCAAAGAGGATGAAGGACAGCGCATCGACGATCTCGCCGTTGAGCAGGATATCCAGCTTTACCAGCCGCGACGGGCGGTAGCCATCCATCTCATAGTCCAGAGAGCCGTAGCCGCGCGTGCGGGATTTGAGTGCGTCAAAGAAATCGTAGATGATCTCGTTGAGCGGCATATAATAGCGCAGCTCCACACGGCCCTGATCGAGATAGGTCATGTCGCGGTACTCGCCGCGGCGCTGCTGACACAGGTCCATGATATTGCCCACGTATTCCGGCGGTGTGAGGATGCCCGCCTTGACGAAAGGTTCCTCGCACGACTGGATCTCCGCCGGGTCTGGATAGTTCAGAGGCGTGTAGACCTCGATCGTTTCACCGTTGGTCTTGGTCACGCGGTAGACGACGTTCGGCGCGGTCGTGATGAGGTCGAGATTATATTCCCGCTCCAGCCGCTCCATGATGATCTCCATATGCAGCAGGCCCAAAAAACCGCAGCGGAAGCCGAAGCCCAGCGCGATGGAGCTCTCCTGCGTGTAGGACATGGAGGCGTCGTTGAGCTTGAGCTTCTCCAGCGCGTCGCGCAGGTCGCCGTATTTGCTGCCGTCGGCGGGGTAGACACCGGAATAGACCATGGGCTGCACGGTCTTGTAGCCCGGCAGCGGCTCGGCGCAGGGACGCGCCGCCTCGGTGACGGTGTCGCCCACGCGGGTGTCCGCGACGGTTTTGATGGAGGCCGTCAGGTAGCCTACCTCGCCCGCGCCCAGCGCATCGACGGGGATCATCTGGTTCGGATGCAGAATACCGACCTCGACGACCTTGTATTCCGCGCCGGTGGCCATCATGCGGATGTCCATGCCCGGACGGAGCACGCCGTTCTTGACGCGCAGATAGACAATGACGCCGCGATAGGAATCGTACTGGCTGTCAAAGATCAGGGCCTGAAGCGGCGCCTCCCGGTCGCCCTGCGGCGCGGGGATGCCGGCGACGATTGCCTCCAGAACGTCGTGGATATTGATGCCGTTTTTGGCGGAGATCTCCGGCGCATCCATCGCGGGAATGCCGATAACGTCCTCGATCTCGTGCTTGACCTCCTCCGGGCGGGCGGCGGGCAGGTCGATCTTGTTGATGACCGGCACGACTTCCAGCCCCGCATCAATGGCGAGGTAGGTATTGGCCAATGTCTGCGCCTCAATGCCCTGCGAGGCGTCCACAACCAGCACCGCGCCCTCGCAGGCTGCCAGCGATCGTGAAACCTCATAATTAAAGTCCACGTGCCCCGGCGTGTCGATCAGGTTCAGGGTATAGGTCTGCCCGTCGTCGGCGGTGTAGTTCAGCTTGACGGCGCGCGCCTTGATGGTAATGCCGCGCTCGCGCTCGAGCTCCATGGAGTCCAGAATCTGCTCCGCCATTTCGCGGCGGTCAACGGTGTTGCACTCCTCCAGCAGACGGTCGGCCAGTGTGGATTTTCCGTGGTCGATGTGCGCAACAATGGAAAAATTGCGCAGCTTGGATAGGTCAGTCATAGTCGCTCCTGCTTTACTTGAAAAATTTGTCAATGGCGGCGCAGAGATCTCTGATCGCCTGCTCGTCGCCCTCCTCCACCGCATCGACGATGCAGTGCTGAATGTGATCCTGCAGAATCACCTTGCCGGTACTCTCCAGCGCGGCGCGGACAGCGGCAAGCTGCACCAGCACCGCCGAGCAGTCCTCGTTTTCGTCCACCATGCGCTTGACCTTCTGTAAATGGCCGATGGCGCGCGCCAGCCGGTTGGAAACCAGCTTCTGATTCTCATGCACGTGCGGGTGCTTGTGGCCGTGCTCGTGCTCATGCGTGTGATCATGTTCATGCTCGTGTATATGCTCGTGCGCAATGCCCAGCTCGTGCAGGCGTTCGTGTTCGTCGTGTTCCATGGTGTTTTCCTCTGTTTTGTATATTCTAAATTACTATACCACATTTTTCACCGCTTGAAAAGAGAAAAAATCCGTCCTTCCCCGCGGAAAGGACGGATGCTCCGGGATTTTTTTATTTCCCGCGATTCTGCCAGCCGAGCTCGGCGGACACGGCGCAGGCCGCCGCCGCGACCGCCGTGCGCATGGCAAGAAAACGCTCCTCGCTCACCGTCGCCATGCAGATCACGCCGATGGCATAGCTGCAATCGCCGCGGCTGTCAAAGATCGGCGCGGCAACGGATTGCAGTCCCAGCCGGTATTCCTGCCGCTCCTCTGCATAGCCCGCGCGCTTCAGCGCAGGGAGCGCCTGCAAAAGCGTCTTCACATCCGTGACCGTCGCATCCGTAAAGGCGTGCAGCTCCTTGCGCCGCAGCAGTGACCCGACCTCGCTGGCCGGCCGGTTGGCAAGAATGATCTTTCCCTGTGATGTGCAGTGCAGCGGCAGGCGTGTTCCCGCCTCGGAGGCCACGCGGAAGCTGGTGTGCGGTTCCTCGCAGTCCACCAGAATCAGCTCGTCGCCGGACAGCCGCGCCAGATAGGCCGACTCATGGAGCTGATCGACGATTCCCTGCAAATACGGCTTGCAGACCTCGGGCACATTCCAGCCCTGATTCACGGCGCTCCCCAGCTCAAACAGGTGATAGCCCAGCCGGTATTTGCCGTCGGTGGCATTCTGCTCGACCACGGCCGAGTCCAGCATGGAGGCAAGCAGACCGTGGATGGTGCTCTTCGCCCAGCCGGTCATACGTTCCAGTTCGCTCAGAGAGAGCGGCCGCCGCACCTGCCAGAAGCAGTCCAGAAGCTGAATGGATTTTTCAATGGAGCGGACCCGTCTTCCCCTTGTTGCCATGGAAATTCCGCCTTTCGTTCGTTGATTGTGAATTCATGTTCACAGACAGTGCCTTGCAAAAAACGGGCAGCGCCCGTAGTTTGCAGTTTTTTATCTCAGGAAAATCCGTTTTCCGCCGCGGTAGGGCTCTACCGTGCCGATGCGCTGTGCCGAAGGCACGGCATCCTTCAGCTCCGCATACATCGCCTCGGCATCGTCCGGATGCACGGCGATGAGCAGCCCGCCGGAGGTCTGCGGATCGTACAGCGCATCCTGTACGGCAAGCGGAGTCTCCCCCGCCTCAACGAATTCCTCCGCAAAGTTGCGGTTGCGGTACATTCCCGCGGGCAGAATGCCCATATCGGCAAATTCCACCGCCCGCGGCAGGAAATCGACCTGCGCAGTGTCAATGTGCAGCTCCGTGTCGCTGCCCTGCGCCATCTCCAGTCCGTGCCCCATCAGGCTGAAGCCCGTCACGTCCGTGCAGGCGTGGACGCGGTATTTGACCATCACGTCGCGCGCGCCCTTGTTGAGCGTCGTCATGAGCGCCGTGATACGCGTGCGCTCCTCCGGTTCCAGCAGCTCCGCCTTTCCCGCCGTCGTCAGGATGCCGATGCCCAGCGGCTTGGTCAAAAACAGCACGTCCCCTGCCCTCGCGCCGGAATTGGTCAGGAGCCTGTCCGGGTGGACAAAGCCCGTGACGGCAAGGCCGTACTTCGGCTCGTCGTCCAGAATGCTGTGGCCGCCCGTGATGATTGCCCCGGCCTCATAGACCTTGTCATAGCCGCCGCGCAGCAGAGCATGGACAGCCTCCTTCGGCAGGCTGTCCGGCACCGCCATGATGTTCAGCGCCAGCTTCGGCTCGCCGCCCATGGCATAGACATCGGACAGGGCATTGGTCGCGGCGATCTGGCCGAAGGTATAGGGATCGTCGTCAATGGGCGGGAAAAAGTCCACGGTCTGCACGAGCGCAAGCTCGTCCGTGACCTTGTAGACCGAGGCGTCGTCCGATTTGTCAAAGCCAACGAGCAGATTGGGGTCGGAATGAACCCGGATGCCGTCGAGCAGCTTCGCCAGCACACCCGCTCCCACCTTCGCGCCGCACCCGGCACATTTTGCAAGTTTGGTCAGTTTGATATCTTCCATGGTTCAAAGCCCTCCAGTATTCTTGAAAATTGCAGGATTGCCTGCAAAACACCGCCGCCGACGGCCAGGGCCTTGTCGGACACGGTACTGCAATACGCCGTTTCGCCGCGCGGGTCGACGTCTCCCGCCTTCATTCCCTTGTGGACGGGCGTGCCGTCGGCCAGGATCCCGCGCAGGACGCCGTCAATATGGCAGCGCATGGGCTCCCCCGCGACCTCGCCGGCAACGTCGCCGGCTTTGACCGCCGCGCCGATGTCCAGAAGCTGACGGAATACCCCGTCAGCCGGCGCCCGCAGGACGCGCTCTCCGGCAAAGCCGCCGATGAGCCCCGGAATATTCGTGTTCGGAATGGGGCTTCCTTCGGTAATGACCCGGCCGAGATAGTGGCCGCGCATCGTTTCCACCGCCGCGTGGCAGTCTGCGCCCGCAGTGAAGCCCGGCCCCACACCGATGACACAGGGCGCATCCGTGATGCGCGTACCGAGGTTGCGCTTGGCAAGAATCGCATCCACCACTGCGTCGGGGCGAAGCTGTGCAATGCACTTCGCCTCCGGGTCGGCCAGCACCGCGATGCTGCCGCGCTCCAGAATCGCCGGGATGTCCTGCACGGATGCGGCGCGCTCGGCGGTGACGTCCTCGACCCGCATCGCGCCGAACAGCAGCGCCTGCGAGAAGCAGACCGTCCGCCGGATGGCCGTCGGATGCGGCAGATCGGTCATAACGATATTCATATGTGCATGGTGCAGGCGCAGGGCAATGCCGGAGGCAAGATCCCCCGCACCGCGAATCAGTACGAGCATAGTATCTCTCCTTTTTGAAGTGAGGCAAGCACCGCAGGGCAGAGAAGGTGCTCTGCAATCCGCTCTCCTGCGGCAATGCGCTCCGGTGCGTCGGCCTGATTCAGAAGCACCCGGGTATGCAGTCCCTCCGCCGCCAGAACCCGCGCGGCGTGCTCCGGCGCAGCCGGGGCATCGACCGCCGCGCCCGCCAGGTGCGCAAACACCTCAGGCCGGTGCGCCGCCTCGCAGATAGGCCGTCCCATCCCGTTCAGGCCGACGACTGCGATCACCTGCGCCGCATTTTCCGGAATGACCGGCTCATGCGGCAGATGCGCCTTCAGCGGCCGCCCGGCAGAGCCGTCCGCCTCGACGAGGACAAATTCCGCCAGCCGCGCCAACTCGGAAAAGGACTGCACGGGCGCGCCGAGCTTTCCGCCGGCACAGCGGCTGCCGACACACACGACGCCACGCACCGTTTCCGTCCGTTCCAGCACAGGCAGATGCTCCGGCGGCCAGATGTGGGTGGAGGTCGCAACGATCACGCTGCCGCACGCTGACAGCTCGTCTGCCAGCCGGTACAGAAGCGTGGTCTTCCCGCCGCCGCCGATGATGGCAGTCAGGCCGCGTGTAAGATGCAGTTGTTCCGAAAAAGACGCCATAGCCCCGCTCCATACGTTATTCTATCTATAGAATAACACGCACTTCGGAATTCGTCAACCGCAAAACGTTGACGATGCGCCGCGTGCGTGCTATACTGATTCTATGGAGAAAAAACCATTGCGACCGGTACTGACGATCCGGCTCTTTGCAGAGGAAAAGTGCTTCGGTCCCGGCATTGCGGAACTGCTGCGCCGGGTGCGGGAGCTGAAGTCCCTGCGTGCGGCAGCCGCCTCGATGGGCATGGCCTATTCCAAGGCGTGGACGATCGTCAAAACCTCGGAGGAATCTTTGGGCTTCAAGCTGCTGGAATCCACCACGGGCGGCAGGCATGGAGGAGGTGCGACCCTTTCACCAAAGGCAGAAAAACTGCTCGCCGCTTATGAGGATTACTGCGCCGCGCTTCGCCGCGCCGCGCAGGAGAGCTTTGCCGCTTCCTTCCGGGAATTCCTATAAAAAATGCAGGCCGAAACCGGTCTGCATTTTTTATTATTCCGGCTTATCCACCGGCTCCGCCTGCTTGGGCTCCTCGGATTCCGACGTTTCGGACGCAGGAGCGACATCATTATTCGCCCAATCGTCCGCTTTGTCTACGCCCGCCTTGACGGAACGGACAATGGACTTTCCCAGTCCCTGGAAAGCGTGGCCGAGGTCTTTCCCGGTTTTCTTCCACTCATCGCGTAAGGACATATGCGTGCCTCCTTTCGGAATGGTTTCTGAATTCAGTATAGACGATTCTTTTCTGCTTGTCAAGAATCCGCAGCGGCACTTTTGCCCGCGCGTGCGCGGCAGAGCGACAAAAATCCGCGATATTCCCTTGACAACCAGCCTCCTTGCAGGTAGAATAAACGGTGGATTAGTTTGTCCTGCTGCCGCAGGGGGTGGTGGCCGCAGGCGTTGCTTTATCTTGGGGCGCCGGTGCGTCCCATTCCCCAATACTGAAGAACAGGAGGTGTATTCACGGATATGGAATGGTACTATATTCTCCTCATTATCGCAGGAGTTTTAGCAGTAGCAGTTATTTTCTTCCTGGTCGGCGTTGCCTACCGCAAGAAGGTTGCCGAGCGCGAGATCGGCAGCGCGGAAACGGAAGCGACACGCATCATCAACGAAGCCATCAAGGGCGGCGAGAACAAGAAGCGCGAGATGCTCGTCGAAGCCAAGGAAGAGATCCATAAATCCCGCACAGAATACGAAAAAGAAGTCAAAGAACGTCGAGCCGACCTGCAAAAGCAGGAGCGCCGCTTGCAGCAGAAGGAAGAATCGCTGGACAAGAAACTCGACACCTTTGAGCGCAAGGAGGACGACCTGCGCAAGCGTCAGGCTGCCGTCGTCGCCACGCAGGATGAGGTCAACCTCATCAAGAAGAGTCAGCTCGAAGTTCTGGAAAAGATCTCCGGCCTGACACAGGAGGACGCAAAAGCGCAGCTCCTGCAGAACCTTGAAAACGAATGCCGCCACGACTCCGCCGTCAAGATCCGCGAGATCGAATCGGATCTCAAGGAAAACGCCGAGCAGATGGCGCGCGAGATCATCTCCATCGCCATTCAGCGCTGCGCCGCCGACCACTCCGCCGAGGCAACCGTGTCCGTGGTGCCGCTGCCCAACGACGAGATGAAGGGCCGCATCATCGGCCGCGAGGGCCGCAACATCCGCACGCTGGAATCCATTACCGGCGTCGATCTGATCATCGACGACACGCCGGAGGCCATCACCGTCTCCTCCTTTGATCCTGTGCGCCGTGAGGTCGCGCGCCTGGCACTGGAGAAGCTGATTGCTGACGGCCGCATCCATCCGACCCGCATCGAGGATCTGGTGGAAAAGGCGCGTAAGGAAGTTGACCGCGTCATCAAGCAGGAGGGCGAGCGCGCCGCGTTTGAAACCGGCGTGAACAACCTGCATCCGGAACTCATCAAACTCCTCGGCCGCCAGAAGTTCCGCACCTCCTACGGTCAGAACGTTCTGAACCACTCCATTGAGGTTGCCCACATCTCCGGCCTGCTTGCCAGCGAGCTGGGTGTGGATGTGGCGCTTGCCAAGCGCGCAGGTCTGCTGCATGACCTCGGCAAATCCGTCGACCACGAAATGGAAGGCAGCCACGTGCAGCTCGGCGTCGAGCTGGCGCGGAAGTACAATGAATCCCCCGACGTCATCCACGCGATCGAAGCGCACCATAACGACGTGGAGCCGCGCACGGTTATCGCCTGCCTCGTACAGGCGGCCGATGCCATCTCTGCCGCCCGTCCCGGCGCGCGCCGCGAGAATGTGGAAAACTATATCCGCCGTCTGGAGAAGCTGGAAGAGCTGACCGGCACTTACCCCGGTGTCGAAAAGTCCTTTGCAATTCAGGCCGGCCGCGAGGTCCGCATCATGGTCAAGCCCGAGGAGGTCTCCGAGGACAACATGACGCTGCTGGCCCGCGCGATCGCCAAGAAGATCGAGTCCGAGCTGGAATATCCCGGTCAGATCAAGATCAACGTCATCCGCGAAACCAAGGCGACGGAATACGCAAAGTAATCCTCAGGGCTCCGGTGCCGGAACGCGCCGGAGCCCTTTTATTTCAGAAAACGGAGGAACTTCCATGGTTCAGAAATCAGATTTTTTCGGTTATGACAGCTATACGATCTCCTCGGAGCGGCTTTCCGTCCGTGTGATGACGCTGGGCGCGACGGTGATCGACTACCGTTTCGACGGGCGTCCGGTCATGCTGCGCTATGAAACGGCGCAGGAATATCTGGACAGCGACACCTATTTCGGCGCCGTCATCGGCCGCTATGCCAACCGCATCGGCGGTGCGCGTTTCACGCTGAACGGCAGGACCTATGAGCTGCCCGCAAACGAGGGAAACAATCAGCTCCACGGCGGCAAGAACAGCTATGACAGCCGCGTCTGGGACGCCGAGATCTGCGGCGACAGTGCCGTGCGCTTCCGCCTGTTCTCCCCGGACGGCGACAACGGCTACCCCGGCAATCTGACCGTCGCCGTCACCTACACGGTTACGGGTGATCGAATGCGTATCGACTTTGAGGGCGACTGTGATGCCGATACCTATTTTGCCCCCACGACGCATATGTATTTCAATCTGGACGGTGCGCCCACAGTGCTGGACACCCGGCTTTGGATCAACGGAACGACCGTTTTGCCCGTTGACGCAGGTCTGATTCCCAGCGGCGCGCCCGTAAAGGCCGCCGGACTACTGGACTTCTCGCAGGGCAAGGCCATTGAGGGCTGTGTTGACCACTGCTTCCCGCTGGACGGCGAGTGCGCCTGCCGCGTGAGCGCCGGCGGCGTGGAGATGGAGCTGCACACGGACTTCCCCGCACTTCAGGTCTACAGCGGCGAGTTCCTCAAGGAAAAGAATTCCGGCGTCGCGCTGGAGCCTGAGTTCTACCCCGACAGCCCCAACCACCCGGAATTCCCCTCCACCCTGCTGCGCAAGGGCGAGCATTTCCATAAATACGCGGAATACCGCTTCCGCAACGTCTGATATGCCACCCGGCGGCTGCGATGTGCAGATCATCGCAGCCGCCGGATTTCTTTGGCGTTCAGGCAGAAGGTTACAATACGGTGTCATTTATATGGCGCAGATATTGCATTTTAGATATCTTTTGTATTTGCATTTATGATTGTTTTCTGCTACAATACAGATGTCAAATCCGATAGAACACGATAAAAAGGAGGGATTTCTTATGAAAAAGCAACCGTTGATACTCCTGTTCTGCTGTGTGATCGCCGCGCTGCTGCTCTCCTCCTGCGCTTCCGCTCAGCACGATGCGTCCACGCCTCCGACGTCCGAGGTCGGCAGCTCCGTCATATCCGATGCCGAGTTTCCGACGGTCTTGAATCTTCCGAAGGATTTTCAGGTCTGGCGCGACCCGGATGCGATCAGGGTCTATCCTTTCACCGAAGAGAGCCTCCTCGCGGCAGTAGAGCTGGCGCAGAAAACCGCCGCAGAGATCATCGAAAGCGACAGCCCGGAGCACTACGAGATCAAAAAAGCCGCCTTCGAGCCGGCCCTGACCGATGCGTATAACCGGCAGCAGATGTCCGGCAAGCCCGTGAAGGGCTGGGCGGAGGAGGACTATTATGCGCACTATATGACCTGTGTCATTTTTTATGATGCAGACTATGACCACACCACCAGCCCCATGCCCGACGCCGAGGACGGTATTTTACAGGTCACATTGACCCGTGAAAACGCTTCGGACAGTTGGTCCTTTGTCGAAGGCTCCCAAGGCTTCTGCGGCGGAACGTACTCTTCCTTCGTGCTCACCCTGGAAGAGCTGGCCGAGGTGCCCTTCCGTCATACCGGCCGCCTGCTCGGAGGATATTGCTATGCGGGAGACGCCTGCTATCTCTATGCCTGCGACGACGCGACCGGCGAGGTCAGATTCTACGACACACAGGGGAACAGCAATTCTTAAAGCAGCTCTCGTCAGATTTATCTGATACTGATTCCTGATTAAAATATTTAATCAGGAATCCCGTGTGCTGCGCACACTCGCATCGTGCGAATGCACGCTGCGCCGTCTCATGCAGAATCTGACGCACCTTCGGCGCTATAAAAAGCTTTTCAAGCTTTTTAACAGATCAAGCGCAGCGGCCCGCCGGGGTTCCGGCGGGCCGCTGATTCTTTACTGCTGTTTCTTCACAAAGTTCCATGTGTCGCGGCACATATCCTCGACGGTCTTTTCCGCCGTCCAGCCGAGCACATTCTTTGCCTTCGCGGTGTCCGCCCAGCACCTGGCCAGATCACCGTCGCGGCGCGGGCCGATCACATGGTTGACCTTGACGCCGTTGACCTTTTCAAAGGTATGCACCAGCTCCAGCACGCTCACCGCGCGCCCGGTGCCGAGGTTGAACGCCTCCGCGCCCGTGTGCGCTTCGGCATACTCCAGCGCCTTGAGGTGGCCCTTGGCAAGATCGACCACGTGCAGATAGTCGCGCTGGCCGGTGCCGTCCGGGGTGGGATAGTCGTCGCCGAACACGGTCAGCTTCTCCAGCTTCCCGGCGGCGACACGGGCAATGTAGGGCATCAGGTTGTTGGGGATGCCGTTGGGATCCTCGCCGAGCAGACCGGATTCATGCGCACCGATGGGGTTGAAGTAGCGCAGCAGCATCGCCGAGAAGTCCGGGTTCGCCGCCGTGTAGTCGCGCAGAATCTGTTCGATCATGATCTTCGTCCAGCCATAGGGGTTGGTGGCGATATGCGCCGGCATGGCTTCCACATAGGGCACGGGGTTTTCCGGACCGTACACCGTCGCGGAGGAGGAAAAGACCAGCTTTTTACAGCCGAATTCCGCCATGACCTCCAGAAGCGTCAGCGTGGAGTCCAGATTGTTGCGGTAGTAGGCCAGCGGGATACGGCAGCTCTCGCCCACCGCCTTCAGGCCGGCAAAGTGGATGACCGCGTCGATGCGGTGCGCACGGAAGATCTTCTCCAGCGCCGTCTTGTCGCACACGTCGTCCTGATAGAACACAGGAGCAACTCCAGTGATGGTCTTAATTTTCTCGATCACGTCCGCCTTGGCGTTGGACAGATTGTCCACGACCACGACCTCGTGGCCTGCTTTTTGCAGCTCCACACAGGTGTGGCTGCCGATAAACCCGGCGCCGCCGGTGACAAGTACCTTCATCAGAATATCCTCCTTTTTATATTGCAGCAAGGAAGCGGTCGAAAGCCCGCTGCCCTGCCTCGTCTCGTTTGAACACACCCGCGTCCTCCAGAACGCGCGTGAACACTGCGCCGACCTCCTGCCGGAGAATTTCCTCCGCGTTTTCCGGCGTAAAGTCATGGCGCTGCCTGAGCTCGTCCACCCAATCGGCGTGCTTGCCGAGCGTTTCGTCCTGCCGCAGGTCCGCCCCCGTCAGGATCGCCGTGCGCACGCCCTCCAGCTCCTTTTTCAGGCGAGCGGGCAGTACCGCAAGACCCATGACCTCGATCAGGCCGATGTTCTCCTTTTTAATATGGTGCAGCTCCGGATGCGGATGGAAGACGCCCAGCGGCAGCTCAGGCGTGGTGATATTGCAGCGCAGCACGAGATCAAGCTCGTAGTCCGCACCGCTCCGCCGCGCAATGGGCGTGATTGTGTTGTGCGGCACACCGTCCGTTTCCGCGAAAATACCCGCCGCCGGGTCGGAATATCCGCGCCAGTGCGCCAGAATCCGCTCTGCCAGCGCAAGGAGCTGCCCACGGTCGGCGCTCGTCAGGCGAATGACTGACATCGGCCAGCGCACGACCCCCGCACGCACCGCCGGAAAATCCGCAAACCGCACCTCCCGCTCCACCGGCGCCTCCTCCATCGCAAAGCGGTAACGCCCGCCCTGAAAGTGGTCGTGGCTCAGGATGGAGCCGCCCACAATGGGCAGGTCGGCGTTCGAGCCGATGAAGTAGTGCGGGAAAATCGTGACGAAATCCAGCAGCCGCCGGAACGTCACGCCGTCGATGTGCATGGGCCGGTGCTGCGCGTTCAGCGCAATACAGTGTTCATTATAATATACATAGGGTGAATACTGCAAGTACCATCGGCTTCCGTCCAGCGTTAGAGGCAGAATTCTGTGATTCTGCCGCGCTGGATGATTACCGCGCCCGGCGTAACCCTCGTTTTCGGCGCAGAGCAGGCAGCGCGGATAGCCCGACTGCGGCGCAGCCCTGGCCGCTGCAATGTCGCGCGGGTCCTTTTCGGGCTTGGAAAGATTGATCGTGATGTCCAGCGCACCGTAGGGCGAGGCGTACTTCCACTTGACGTCCCTTGCGATGCGGTCGCGGCGGATGTAATTCGTGTTCTGCGAGAAACGGTAGAACCAGTCCGTCGCGGCTTCCGGCGAAACGGCATAGCGCTGCGCAAATTCCGTGCGCACCTCGTGGGGATAGGGCGTCAGCGCACCCATGAGCTTGGTATCGAACAGATCTCGCTCGGTCACGCTGCCGCCAATCAGCCCGCGCCGGACGGCGTCGTCCGTCAGGGCAGCCAGCAGTTCCGGCAGCTCTGCGCGGATTTCTCCCTCCGCGGGCGCTTCGTCCAGCCGCAGAATTTCCAGCAGACGGTTTTTCACATAGCAGGCGTCCGCCTGTTCGATCAGTCCGCAGCCGATGCCGTAGCGCACCAGCGCGTCAAGATAGGCACCGTTCATAGGCGCACCTCCATGCAGCCCTCCTGCCGGATGGAGAGCACATGGCAGCTTCCCTTGCCCAGCACGGCTTCCATGCCCTCACGGAAGCGCGGGAGCAGCTCCATCGGGACATAGGCCTGAATCGTTCCGGCAAAGCCGCCGCCGTGGACGCGGCAGGCACCGCGTCCCTCCAGAAGACGCTCCGCCTGCGACAGGGCAAAGGCCAGCGCCTGCCCGCGCACTGCATCTGTGGGGATTACGTTCTGCAAATACTGCCACGAGGACGCGCCGGAGGCCCGGACCTCGTGCAAAAAGTCCTCAAACCGGTTTTCCTGCAAGGCCCTCACCTGACGGCGCACGCGGCGGTTGTCCTCAAACACATGGATGGCACGCAGAACGGCGCGGTCGCCCACGGATCGGCGCAGCTCCGGCAGCGCCCGGTAGAAGGCATCCTCGGAAACGTCGCGCAGGTACTCTTTGCCGAAGAATTCGCAGACCGTTTTCAGTTCCGCCGGAATGGCTGCGTACTCCGCAGTCAGATCGGCGTGACCGGCGCCGGAGTCGATGATGCACAGCGCATGGCCGCAGGCCGCAAAGTCAAAAGGAACCGGCGTGACCACCGGCGCGGCGGGGTCTGCAAAGTCGATGGCGATGATGCCGCCGACGGCGCTGGCGGTCTGATCCATCAGGCCGCAGGGCTTGCCGAAGTAGACGTTTTCCGCATACTGCCCGGTCTGCGCAAGCTGCACGGGACTGAGCTTTCCGTCCAGAAACAGACGATTGCAGATCGCCGCCATCAGCACCTCAAAAGCGGCCGAGGAGGAAAGCCCGCTGCCCGGCAGAACGTCGGACTCCACATAGGCGTCGAAGCCGCAGGGCGTTCCGCCCAGTGCGGCCACCCGCGCGGCCACGCCGCGCACCAGCGCTGCCGTCGTGCCCGTTTCCTCCGTCTGCGGCGCGAGCTTCTCCAGCGGCACGACGCACAGGGGATAGCCCTCGGACTGCACGCGAATCTGCCCGGAGCCGTTGACGGCGACCGCCGCCCTGGTATCAAGATTCACCGCACCGGCCAGCACGAGCCCATGCTGATGATCGGTGTGGTTGCCGCCCAGCTCCGTCCGGCCGGGCGCGGAAAAGAAGTGCCGGGGCACTTTCTCAAAGCATTGCGTGAATTTCCGTCTGATTGTTTCGTACACAGTTGCTTCACCTCTCCGGAAAATTTCGTTCTCTACTACTTCTATTGTAGGTAATTATGTTGCTAAAGCAATGGATTTTTCGCTTGTTTCTATGGAAATTTGTTGCTTCCTATGCTATAATTTTCACTGGAGGCGATTTCATGGCGGAATATTTCAAAAATTCCTACAAGGACGAGCAGGCGCCCCTGCCGCTGACCGTTAAAAATGTCGGCTTTCAGCAGTGCACGCCGGGCTACCGCTGGGGCGCGGGCATCCGCGACCACTATCTTCTGCACTACGTTGTTTCCGGGCGCGGGAGCTACACCGTCGAGGGGCGCTCCTTCCCGGTAGAAGCCGGGCAGGTCTTTCTGGCATGGCCAAACACCATTCTGAGCTACACCGCCGACCGCGACGACCCCTGGGAATACTACTGGCTGGGTTTTGCAGGGCCGGATGCGGCGCTTCTTCTTTCGCACACCGGCCTCACGCGCAGTACGCCGGTGGCCTCCATCGGCTTTGGCAAGGCCTTTCAGCAGTATGTCGCCGCCATCTATGCCGCACGCGGCAGCGATCTCAAAAGCCGCACGCAGATGCTCGGCTATGCCTATCTTCTGCTTGGCCGCCTGATCGAATCGGACGCGCATCCCCAAGAGAGCGCCGACCCCGCCGCCCGCGCGGCGGAATTTATCGAGAACAACTACGCCGATCAGATCACGATAGACGACATTGCAGCCCATGCCGGCGTGAGCCGGAGCTGGCTTTACCGCCGCTTTATGGACTGCTTCGGCTGTTCCCCCGCGGCTTACCTGCGCAGCCGCCGCCTGAGCTGCGCCCGCCAGCTTCTGGAAAGCACCGGCCTGCACATTTCCGAGATTGCCCGCTCTGCGGGCTACCCGGACGCGCTGTACTTTACCAAGGTCTTTACCCGGCAGCATGGAATGTCTCCCTCTGCCTACCGTGGGAAAATTCTGTTGGATTTTTCTGCCCCCGGTGCTATAATGACCTGAGAAACACACAAATACATGGAGGCTTTCTGTGAAACGATTGCTCAAGTATCTGGCGGATTATAAGAAAGAATCCGTCCTTGCGCCGCTGTTCAAGCTCTTTGAGGCACTTTTGGATCTTCTGGTGCCGGTCGTAGTCGCGGCGATCATCGACCGCGGCATCAACGGCGGGGGCGGCAGCGGCGTCATTGTGCGCTATGCGCTTCTAATGGTCGGCCTTGCGGCCGCCGGCCTTGCCGCATCCGTCACAGCGCAGTTCTTCGCCGCCAGAGCCGCCGTCGGCTTTGCCAAGCAGGTGCGCGGCGCGCTGCTGCGCAAGATCGACACTTTTTCCTATTCCGACATCGACACCCTCGGTGCGCCGACCATGCTCACGCGCATGACGGGCGACGTCAACCAGCTTCAGAACGGCGTCAACATGGTGCTGCGCCTGTTCCTGCGCTCGCCCTTCATCGTGTTCGGCGCCATGATCATGGCCTTCACGATAGACGCAAAGGCCGCGCTGGTCTTTGCCGCCGTCATTCCGGTGCTGGCCGCGGTGGTCTTTGCCATCATCCTCGTGACCATCCCGAAATACCGGCAGGTGCAGGAGCGCGTGGACGACGTGCTCGGCACGACCCGTGAGAACCTGAGCGGTACACGCGTCATCCGTGCCTTCCGCATTGAGCAGACGGAGATCGACGCCTTCGACCGCAAAAACCGTGCGCTGACGAAAATACAGCTCTTTGCCGGACGCATTTCCGCCCTGATGAATCCCCTGACCTACATCATCATCAACGCCGCCGTCATTGCGCTCATCTATACCGGCGCACTGCGCGTAAACGCCGGGCTTCTGACGCAGGGCGCAGTCATTGCCCTGTATAACTACATGTCGCAGGTACTGGTGGAGCTGATCAAGCTGGCAAACCTCATCATCACCATGACCAAGGCCCTGGCCAGCGCCAACCGCGTGGCGGATATGCTCGACCGCCCCGCCTCCACCGAGGTTCTGCCGGAACACCGCGTGCAGACGGACTGCAAGGTGCTGTTCGACCACGCCGGCCTGACCTACCGCGGCGCGGGCGAGGCCTCTTTGGAGGACATCAGCCTGAGCGTGCAGCCGGGGCAGACCGTCGGCGTCATCGGCGGCACGGGCAGCGGCAAGACCTCTCTGGTCAACCTGATTCCCGCATTTTATACCGCCGATTCCGGCGCGGTTTACATCGACGGACTGGACGCCCGCTCCTATGAGCCGGAGCAGCTTCGCCGCAAGGTCGGTCTGGTGCCGCAGAAGGCGGTGCTGTTCCGCGGCACCATCCGCTCCAACCTTCTCTGGGGCTGTGAGGACGCGGCAGACGAGGAGATCTTCGCCGCCCTGCGCGCGGCGCAGGCCTATGAATTCGTCATGGAAAAGGGCGGACTGGAAGCCGAGGTCGCCGAGGGCGGCAAGAATTTCTCCGGCGGTCAGCGCCAGCGCCTGACCATCGCGCGCGCCCTCGTGCGCAGGCCGGAAATTCTCATCCTTGACGACAGCGCCTCCGCGCTGGACTACGCCACGGACGCCGCCCTGCGCCGCGCCCTGCGGGAGCTGCCCTTCCGTCCGACGGTATTCATCGTTTCCCAGCGCACGGCCTCCATCCGCAGTGCAGATCAGATCATCGTTCTGGACGACGGCCGCGCTGTCGGTCTCGGAACGCATGAGGAGCTGCTGAAAACCTGCGAAGTTTACCGTGAGATCTATGAATCCCAGTACAAGAAGGAGGCGCAGTAACATGAAGTCCTCCACGCTCCGCAAGGTGCTTTCCTATGTCAGACGTCATGGCTTCCCACTGACTCTGACCATCGTACTGGCCGCCGTTACCGTCAGTTTGACGCTCTACGTTCCCATTCTCGTTGGCGATGCCATTGACTGCATCGTCGAGACCGGGAAGGTCGATTTTGCCGCAATCCTTCCCATTCTGATCCGGATCGCCGTCGTGGTCGGCCTGACCGCGCTGACGCAGTGGCTCGGCGGCGTGATCAATAACCGCATCACCTACCGCGTGGTGCAGGACATCCGCGCCGACGCCTTCCGCAAAATTCAGGTGCTCCCCCTGTCCTACATCGACTCCCACTCCCACGGCGACACGGTCAGCCGCATCATCACGGATGTAGATCAGTTCGCCGACGGCCTGCTGATGGGCTTCACGCAGCTTTTCTCCGGCGTGGTGACCATTCTCGCAACGATCGGCTTCATGCTGTCGGTCAACCCGCTGATCACGCTGGTCGTGGTGCTGGCCACGCCGCTGTCCCTCTTTGTCGCCAGATTCATCGCCCGGCGCACGGGCTCGCTCTTCCGCAGGCAGTCCGAGCTGCGCGGCGAGCAGACCGCCTTCCTCAACGAAATGCTGCAAAACCAGAAGATCGTCAAGGCCTTCTCCCATGAAAAGGCGAACGAGGCGCAGTTTGATGAGCTGAACGACCGTCTGGAGGACAGCTCCCTGCACGCAGTGTTCTACTCCTCCCTGGTCAATCCCTGCACGCGCTTTCTCAACAGCATCGTTTATGCCATTGTTGCGCTCTGCGGCGCGTTGGTCTGCTATCACACCGGCGGCACGGCGCTGACGGTCGGCGGACTTTCCTGTTTCCTCTCCTATGCCAACCAGTACACCAAGCCCTTCAACGAGATCAGCGGCGTCGTCACGGAGCTGCAAAACGCCTTTGCCTGCGCCGCGCGCATCTTTGAACTGATCGACGCACCCGCGCAGTCGCCGGACGCGCAGGGCGAGCTGGCCGATTGCGGCGGCGAGGTGGAATTTGACTCCGTCGATTTCTCCTACGTTCCGGAAAAGCCGCTGATCGAGAATCTGAACCTGAGCATCCGCTCCGGAGAGCACGTCGCCATCGTTGGGCCGACCGGCTGTGGAAAAACGACGCTCATCAACCTTTTGATGCGCTTTTATGATGTGGACAGAGGCGCGATCCTCGTCGACGGCACAGACGTGCATTCGGTGCCGCGGCACGTGCTGCGCGCGCAGTATGGCATGGTGCTCCAGGACACATGGATCCGTGATGCGACCGTCTGGGAAAACATCGCGCTGGGCAAGCCGGACGCCACCCGCGAGGAGATCGTCGCCGCGGCGAAGGCGGCGCACAGCCACAGCTTCATCAAACGCCTGCCGCAGGGCTACGACACCGTCATCAGTGAGGACAGCAGCCTTTCGCAGGGACAGCGCCAGCTTCTGTGCATCACGCGCGTGATGCTCTCGCCGCCGCCCATGCTGATTCTCGACGAGGCCACCAGTTCCATCGACACCCGCACGGAGATGCTCATTCAGGAGGCCTTCGCCAGGCTGACCGCCGGGCGCACGAGCTTCATTGTGGCGCACCGCCTGTCGACCATCCGCGAGGCAGATCAGATCCTCGTCATGCGCGATGGCCATATCATCGAGCAGGGCAGCCACGAGCAGCTTCTGGAAAAGGACGGCTTCTATGCCGCGCTGTACCACAGCCAGTTCGAGCCGTAAGCAGGGTGCGGGCGAACTCTGAAAGCATCCCGTAAGATACCGCAAACGCACAACGCCCCGGATGTGATTTTCATCACATCCGGGGTGTTCTTCATATCGAATTCAATTCCATTTTACAGCTCCCGCAGGGCGTCCACCAGGGCCGTCTTTGCGTTTGTTCTGTCGTCGCGGTACTTCAGAATGCGTGCCGGAGCGCCGGCGACCACCGCGTTGGCCGGAACATCCTGCGTCACGACTGCACCGGCCGCAATCACTGCGCCGTCGCCGATCTGCACGCCCTCCAAAACCACCGCGTTCGCACCGACAAGCACGCCGTCGCCCACGGTCACGGGTCTTGCACTGGGCGGCTCGATCACACCCGCAAGCACCGCGCCTGCACCGATATGACTGTTTTTGCCCACGGTCGCGCGGCCGCCGAGCACCGCACCCATGTCGATCATCGTACCCTCGCCGACGACAGCGCCGATATTCAGGATCGCGCCCATCATCACGACGGCATTATCGCCGATCTCCACACCGTCGCGCAGAATCGCGCCCGGCTCCACCCGCGCATGCAGCCCCTTGAGGTCGAGCATGGGAATGGCGGAATTGCAGGCGGAATTCTCGATGTGCAGCGCGGAGATGCGCTCGGCCTGCGCCGCGAGCTGGGGCTCGAGCACCTTCCAGTCGCCGAAGAGGATCTTCAGGCCGCAGCCGCCGGAGAATACCTCCGCATCCGTAAATTCGCAGGGCAGCTTTTCCTGCACGGTCACGCGCACGGGGGTCTTTTTCTCCGCCGTGCGAATCATTTCAATAATTTCAAGTGCTTCCATGCTGCTCCTTTCAGCGAATCGAACGCTTTGGTCTGACCATTTCGCGCCAGTCGAGATCGCCGCGCTGCAAGCCGAGGATCAGCATTTCCGCAGCGGCGAGGTTGGTCGCAATGGGGACATTGTGCGTGTCGCACAGGTGGATGGTCTGGACGATCTGCTGATCCTCCCAGGGATCCATCCCGTTGGGATCGGAGAACAGCAGCACCAGGTCGATCTCATTGTAGGCGATTCGGGCATTGACCTGCTGGTGGCCGCCCTGGCTGTGCGAGAGGAAAAGCGTGACGGGCAGACCCGTCGCCTCCGCGACCAGGCGGCCGGTCGTGGCAGTGGCCGACAGATTGTGCTTGGCAAGAATGCTCTTGTAAGCCGTGCAGAACTGCACCATCAGTTCCTTTTTCTTATCGTGCGCCATGAGTGTTATGTTCATATCATCACCTCATTAGAGTTTCATCAGCGGAACGTATTCTCCCCGCAGGCGGCGGGAAATGCGCAGGCAGGCCTCGGCCGCGCCGTCTTCAACGGCAAAAATCAGCGCCGTGCCCTGCGCCGCTGCCAGCACGACCTTCGGATCCTCCGGGACAAGCCCCAGAAGCGGCAGGCCGACATTATCCATGATATCATCCACCGTCAGCTCCATCCGCGAGAACATCCGCGGACTGACGCGGTTGACGACGAGCCGCGCGTCCTTTCGCCCGCCCAGCTCCAGAAGGTCAGCGGTGCAGGCGGCATCGCGCAGAGAGGCCGGATCCGGCGTGCAGACGACCATGCAGCGGTCGGCAAACTCCGTTGCCAGCCGGAAGCCGTCGCCTATTCCCGCAGCGGAGTCGATCAGGCAGAAATCAAACTGCTCCCGCGCCTCCCGCAGCAGGCAGGAAAAGGCGGTCTGGTCAATCTTCTGCGCCACGGCGCGGCTGGGTGCAGTCAGAAGAAAGAGCCCCGGAAGATCGGGATGCGCCGTCGCATCCGACAGTGCGTAGTTGCCGTCCAGAACCTCGGTAAAGGCCAGCACCGGCAGCTCTGCCATGCCCAGCGCAATATCCAGATTCCGCAGGCCGATATCGGCGTCGATGCACAGCACGCGCTTGCCCTCCGCGGCAAGGCAGGAGGCAACCGCAGCGCAGACGGTGGTCTTTCCCGTGCCGCCCTTGCCGGAGATCACAGAGATCACTTCTCCCATATTTTGCCTCCCTCCCAACGTATCATTCATAGTATAGCCCATTGTAATTGAGATTTCAACTGGCAATTTGGGCAGTTTGCTGAGAAATTCCGCGAGACGTGCCGGGCCGTCCGGCCTTCTCTCCCGTGTGCCGCCCCGCCTGCATATAAAGAGAACAGCCTCCCGATTTTTTTCAAAAAAAGTCCGCCTGACCTCTTGACAATTTCTTTGAACCGTGCTAATATAAAAATGCAAATAATAATCATTATTATTTACGAGGTGATGCCCATGCCGCCGCGCAAGCACAGCAAAAAACGCGACGCCATTTACGAATGTGTCCGCAATACCAAATCGCACCCCAGCGCGGAGTGGGTCTATTCACAGCTCAAGCCGGAGATTCCCGATCTCTCCCTCGGCACGGTCTACCGCAACCTGAATCTGTTTCAGCAGGAGGGGCGGCTGATCTCCGTGGGCGTGGTCAATGGGCTCGAGCGCTTTGATGCCTGCACCACCCCGCATCCGCACTTCATCTGCACGCACTGCGGTGCGGTCATAGACGTTGACGGCATTGACCCGCCCGAGCATCTGATCTCTCAGGTTCATTGCGGCGCTGTGCGCGAATGCGTTCTGACCTTCACCGGCATCTGTACTTCCTGCATCCGGACGGATGCGTCAAATAACGAACAAAAAAATTAAAATTGGAGGATTTTCAAATGAAAAAGTATGTCTGCCCCGTTTGCGGTTATATCCATGAAGGCGAGCTCCCCGAGGGCTTCAAGTGCCCGGTCTGCGGTCTTCCCGGCGAGAAGTTCAAGCTGGTCGAGGGTGAGCTGACGCTGGCTGCCGAGCATGAATTCGGCATCGGCACGAAGCTCGACGGCGTTCCCGAAGAGGACAAGAAATTCATCCTTGAGCAGCTCAAGGCCAACTTCAGCGGCGAGTGCTCCGAGGTCGGTATGTATCTGTGCATGGCGCGCATCGCACACCGCGAGGGCTATCCGGAAATCGGCCTGTACTGGGAAAAGGCGGCCTATGAGGAAGCCGAGCACGCCGCAAAGTTTGCAGAGCTGCTGGGCAGCGAGCTGGAGCCCAACATGACCGCTTCCACCAAGAAGAATCTGGCGTGGCGCGTGGAGTGCGAGTTCGGCGCAACGGCGGGCAAGGTCGAGCTGGCCAAGGTCGCAAAGAAGAACAACCTCGACGCCATCCACGACACCGTCCATGAGATGGCCCGTGACGAAGCCCGCCACGGCAAGGCTCTGAAGGGTCTGCTGGACCGCTACTTCAAGTAAAAGGAGGCTTTCCCATGAAATACGAGTGCCCCTGCGGCTATGTTTACGACCCCGCGCTGGGCGATCCGGATAACGGCGTCGCGCCCGGCACCGCATGGGAAGATGTTCCCGAGGATTGGGTCTGCCCGGTCTGCGGCCTGGGAAAGGAATCCTTCGCGGCGGAATGAGCCGGAATGCGCTGCGTCGCTTTTGATTCCGTGCGCAAATACAGAGGAAGCGGAGCAATCCGCTTCCTTTTTTTCGGGAAAACCCCTTTGCATCTGCCAGCGATTTTGTGGTATACTGAAAAAAAAGAAAGGAGCCAGGCATATGAACGAATATGAAGTTCTGATCGAAACGGTCAACCCCTGCGGCGGGGAAGCGCACGCCAACAAGGACTTTCTGGAGATCGAAGCAGAGAGCCCGGAGGCCTATGTCGCTGCCAACGCACGCTATCCGGTGATCGACTCCGGTAAAAACAGTGCAGGCGACGTGGTCATCACAACCGGCGACGGCCGCGGCACCATCGTGCGCTATACCTTCACGGAATAAGCTGCCAGAACGAGCCATGGAGCAGAACTCCATGGCTCGTTTTATTCTTCCTGTAAATGCTCCATGGCAAACAGGATGCACTGGTTGATGAACTCGTTGCGGCTGATGTCCGCCTTGGCGGCGTTTTCGTCGATCTGCTTCAGCAGTTCCGACGGCAGCCGGATGGAAATTACCTCTTTATCCGGCTTTTGCGGTATAAAATAGTTCATTTCTCGCCTCACCCCTTGACAAAATTGTATTCGTCGTGCTATCATTTGTCTGTATTCATTATTTAATATATATTTTCGAATACAATTAAAACATAGGAGGCATTATTTTCAACCTCACTTTTT
>CABSBF010000005.1 GCA_902475855.1 uncultured Eubacteriales bacterium | reverse complement strand
TCCCAATTGTCCATTCTTTTTCCCGTGCCACATTGAATTTCAGCATTTTCCATAAGCACTTCGTAAATTTTTTATTCAAAATGCCTGTTCTTCCGGAAATTACCTTGATGCTTTTGGCAGCTTTTCCGCATACTACAATCAGATCAACGAAACGGAGGCACGGAAATGGAATACCATCGCGGCAAAAGAAGCATTGTCTTTCCACGGGCGCCTGTGATTCTCGCCCATGCTTCCGTCGCAGGAAAAAAAGAGTCACAGGGACCGCTGCGCACCTCTTTTGACCTGACATCGGAAGATACTACCTTTGGCCAGAAAAGCTGGGAAAAGGCTGAAACCCAAATGCAAAAAACCGCGCTGCGCCTGGCGCTGGAAAAGGCCGGACTGAAAGAAACAGATCTTGACGCCGCCTTTGTGGGCGATCTGCTCAATCAATGCATCGGCTCCAGTTTTTCCATGCGCAACAGCGAGGTGCCGACCTTCGGGCTGTACGGTGCCTGCTCGACCATGGCAGAAAGTCTGCTGCTGGCCGGTCTTGCCGTTGGCGGCGGCTTCTGCCGCAGCGCACTCGCCCTGACCTCCTCACACTTTGCCTCCTCGGAGCGTCAATATCGCTTCCCGCTGGGCTACGGCGGGCAGCGCACACCCACGGCGCAGTGGACGGTCACGGGGGCAGGCGCAGCGATTCTCAGCGCGGAAGGCACCGGACCGCACTTGGAGCGTGCGACCATCGGCACCATTGTAGATGCAGGCATCAAGGACGCCAATAATATGGGCGCTGCCATGGCGCCCGCAGCCTTTGAAACGATTCGAACACATTTTGAGGATTTCCACTGCGCTCCCGAGGACTATGACCTCATTGTCACCGGCGACCTCGGCAGGCTGGGCAGCGAGCTGGTGCGCGAACTGTTTTCCCACGAAGGCATCCGGCTCGGCGGGCGTTATCAGGATTGCGGCGTGATGATTTATGATGCGGATGCGCAGGACGTCCATTGCGGCGGTTCCGGCTGTGGATGCAGCGCCAGCGTTCTGTGCGGCGACCTGCTTGGCAGGATGCGGCGGGGTGAACTCCGAAGGCTGCTCTTCTGCGGCACAGGCGCACTTCTCTCCCCTCTTTCTACGCAGCAGGGCGAATCCATCCCGGCCGTCTGTCACGCAGTTTCCATTTCGGCGGAAAGGAGTTGAGCTTATGGACTACCTGAAGGCGTTTCTGGTTGGGGGCCTGCTCTGCCTGATTGGTCAGATCCTGATCGACAAAACTAAGCTGACCCCTGCGCGAATCCTGGTGTGCTATGTGGTCGCGGGTGTAATTCTGGGCGGACTCGGTCTGTATGAACATCTGGTGGACTTCGCCGGAGCAGGCGCGACTGTCCCCCTGACCGGCTTCGGCAATACGCTTGCCCGTGGCGTGCGGGAAGCCGTGGACGAAAAGGGCGGCTGGGGGATTTTCACCGGCGGCCTGACCGCAGCCGTGGGCGGCATCGCCGCGGCGGTCGTCTTCGGCTGGCTTGCCGGTCTGATCTTCCGGCCGAAGGATAAATAGCTCTCCGGCGGGCATACTAGCACCGCGGAATTCCGCAAATATCGTACTTCAGGAGGAATGAGAGTATGGAACACAGAAATCAAAATCAAAATCAGAACCAGAATCGCAATCAGTCTCAGAATCAGAATCAGAATCAGCAGAACCAGAGCCACAATCAGAATCAGCAGAATCAGAACGAAAACCGCAGATAACAAAACGCCGCCGGAGGAAAACCCTCCGGCGGTTAAGATACTTCTGCTTCTTTTGCTGCTTTTACTTCTTTATTCCTTGACGGTGCCGTCGGCATTGAAGACCGGCAGCTTTTCCAGATAGATAATGTCGTCGCGGTCCTGTGCGTCGCCCTCGGCCAGAATTGCCATCCGGCCGGCAACCGTACCGCCCGCTTCCAGCACGAGCTTTTCCACCGCCTCCAAAGACTCTCCCGTGGAGATCACATCATCCACGATGAGGATGCGCTTGCCGCGCATCAGCTCGGCATCGGCAGTATCCAGATAGAGGTGCTGTTCCTTGGCTGTGGTGATGGAGCGAACCGTGACCTCAAACACGCCGGACATATAGAGCTTCGGCGCCTTCCGCGCAAGGAAATACTTGTTCTGTCCGCTCTGGCGTGCCATTTCGTGAATCAGCGGGATTCCCTTCGCCTCTGCGGAAATCATGTAGTCGTACTCCGGTGCCTTTTCCAGCAGGGCCGCCGCCGTCTTGACCGTCAGCTCGACGTCCCCGAAAATCACGAATGCGCCGATGTAAAGGTCGTCCGTAACCTTGCAGATCGGCAAATCTCTTTTCACGCCTGCGATCGTCATTGTATAATGCATGGGGCATTCTCCTCATTCTCAAGATTCGTCGTGCAGACAACACAACTAAATTATTATAGCACTCTAGGGAAGAAATTGTCAATCGAAATTCAGGCTTTTCCGCATATATATCTTGAAAGCGCCTCCGGCAAGTCCGGAAGCGCTTTCTTCTTAGCCCTTATTCCGCCCCATGCGGTTCTTCCTCTGCTGCGGCTACGGTCTGCGGCACTTCCTCTTCTTCCGGGAACGTCACGGAGCCATCCGGATTCAGGCGCAGCAGGCGGACACTCTCTCCTCCAAGCTCCGCTTCCTCCATGTGAGAGAGCCATTGCGGAAACTGCTCCGCCTCCTCCGCCGCCATTGCAAGCACCGGTCCCTCAGGCGAATTCTGGATACGGCAGGCATGCACCGGAATGCCGTCCAGTTCCCCGCACCACGGCATCCATTCGTCTCTCGGACGGGAATCGGCCGCGATCACGGTCGGCGGAGACGGAAAATGGCTTGCCGGCAGCCGCACATTCAAACGCATTTCCTCCCCTGCCGGACAGGGAATCCCCAGATATTCACTGTGCCAGCCCGAAACGGCATACAGCCGAAGCAGCGTATCGCCTTCCTGCCGGAGCGCTGCTGAAAACGCCAGAAACAATCCCTCCTGCCGCACTTCCGCCGTGCCAATCGTTTTTCCGTGTGCAAACACTTCAAGTTTCGTCATACGAATCCCTCCCTCAGAGTCTATGCGGCACTCCTCGGGAAAATGAAAAACACGCCGTTCTCTTCCGAGAACGGCGCAAAAAAATGTCAACCCAGCCCCTGCGGCAGGCCGAAGCTGACCGCAATGGCGTTGTCCACCTGATTCATCATTGTCTCGTCCACATGCCCCATGTGCTCGCGCAGACGGCGCTTGTCGATCGTGCGGATCTGCTCAAGAAGCACCACGGAGTCCTTCGTCAGTCCCACACTCCGGCCGGACAGTTCAATGTGCGTCGGCAGCTTCGCCTTATTGGTCTGGCTGGTGATAGCAGCGGCGATAACGGTTGGGGAATGCTTGTTCCCGGTGTCGTTCTGCACAATCAGCACCGGGCGGGTTCCGCCCTGCTCACTTCCGACAACAGGGCTCAGGTCGGCGTAAAAGATGTCGCCCCTCTTAACGGTTGTATCCATTTGCTTCACGCTCCGTGAAAATAATCTCCGTCGTTACACAGTTGCCTATGTAACGCCGACAAGGATAGTTTCCCACGCAGAAGCGGAATTTATACGCCGAGAACTCCTTTCCATTCTATGCACGGCGGCGTGCGGATTATACGATATATTGCAGAATTTCGGTCTGTGTTTCCCCGTCGAGATAGATGCGCGGAATGCGCTTGTTGATGCCGCACAGAACCTCGTAGGAGATTGTGCCGAGCTGCTCGGCCAGTGCATCGACCGGGATGCAGTCGCCGCCGTCCTCACCGAACACCGTCACCACATCGCCGACCTTCGCCTCCGGCACACTTGTGACATCCACCATGCACATATCCATGCAGATGCGCCCGACCTGCGGCACGCGCTTTCCGTGCAGCAGGAAGGAAATCCTGCCGGAGAAGCTGCGTGACAGGCCGTCGGCATAGCCGATGCCGACCACCGCGATGCGCTGTTTTCCCGTTGTCGTATAAGCGCGGCCGTAACTGATGGAAACGCCCGGCTCGTAATCGCGGAGCTGGAAAATCGTCGTGCGCAGGGACATGACAGGCCTCAGGTCGATTTTGCCCGCAACATCCGCAGAGGGCAAAACGCCATAGGTCGCAATGCCGGGCCGCACCATATCCAGTGCATATTCCGGATACAGGATGCTCGCGCCGCTGTTGCAGCAATGGCGGATCGCCGGTTCTATGCCGCAGCCCTTCAGTGCCGAGAGCATCTGCATAAATCGCTCAAATTGCAGCCGCGTGAAGGCCACATCCTCCGGTGCAGTCGAATCGGCCACTGGGAAATGGGTAAATGCGCCCTCGATCAGAAGGTGCGGCATCTGCGCTACCTCTTTGATCTCGTCCAATGTCTTATCGTCGTCATAGGCAAAGAAGCCGAGGCGGGACATCCCGGTATCCAGCTTGAGGTGGATGCGGATGCGGCGGTTCGTACCCGTCAGCCGCTCGTTCAGCCGCCGGGCATATTCCAGACTATGTACTTCCTGCCGCAGATTCATCCCGGCAAGATCGACCGCATAAAACGGCGGCGTGTAGCCGAGGATCAGTACCGGCCCGCGGATACCGCCGCGGCGAAGCTGCACCGCCTCCTCGATATTGGATACGGCCAGATACTCCGCCCCCAGCTCATTTAAGTGGCGGCTGACCGGCACCGCGCCGTGGCCATAGGCATCGGCCTTGACCACGCCCAGGAAGCGGCAGGTATTCGGCAGCTTCGCACGAAGCTGCCGGTAGTTGTGATTCAGATTGTCAAGCGAAATATCCGCCCAGGTTCTCTTTAAGTAATCCATATGTCATCGTCCGTTATTTCAAAGTAAAATCTGTGATCTGCAATTTCAGAATACGCTGACCATTATAGCACACTTCCGCGCAAATTGGTACCGCGTTTTCAAACCATGTATCCACGAAGAGCTTTTTTTCGTCAAAATCCCGTTCGTAGGTCACGCGGTAGTATTCTTTCTCCTGTCCGGCAGAGGAAATATACTGCCGCAGCCAGCAGTCTGCGACGATCGCCGGCGCTGCTGCCGGGACGACATTGCCGTTGGCCAGCAGACCGAAATCCAGAGCCAGACCGTCAAAGGTGAGCTGTCCCGTTTCCGCCGCGACGCGTGCGGTGATGCCGGAGAGGGTTTCCGGTTCTGTTACAGTCAGAGTGACCGCGCCGTCCGGCGCCGCGTCACAGTCCATAGCGAAACAGGCCGCCGTCTCTCCCAGATTGGCCTGTACCACCGCGTGAAAGCTACATCCTCCCCGCGCTGCCGCGGCGCGGAATTCGATAGCAGGTGAAAGCGTTTCTTTTTCCGAAGCGCAGCCCGTCAGAGCAGTACCTACTATTATAATAATAAAAAGAAAAATCGCTGCAAACCGGCGCAAGGAACCACATCCTATTTCAGTAGTCGCGGCAGCTCCTCCAGAAGATCCGTTGGCAGCAGCCCGCGCTCCCCCAGTCGTTTTGCACAGCGGTCGCCCGCTGCGCCATGCAGCCATGCGCCCGCTGCCGCGGCCTGCACGGGTGTCAGTCCCTGCCCCAGCAGGGACACGATCACACCGGACAGCACATCGCCGCTTCCGCCGGTAGCCATGCCCGGGTTGCCTGTTCGATTGACATAACACCCATCAGCACCATAGATGATACTACGATGTCCCTTCAAAAGAATGGTCGCCCCGGTCGCCTGGAAAAGCTCGCGCGCCGCCTGCACCCGGTTTCTGCCCGCCAGAACCCCGCCGAGGCGGAGAAACTCCCCGTCATGGGGCGTCAGAATGACCGGACAAGCCGCACCGCGCAATACATCTATATGCCCTTGCAGCACGTTTATGCCATCTGCATCCACAACAACCGGGCATTTTGCGTGCTCCAGCACCGCACGGACGACCGCAAATGTCCCTTGGCTCCGTCCAAGACCGCAGCCAATCAGGCAGGCATCGCAGCCGGAAAGCCGCGAGAGAATTTCCGGGATCGCCGCCTCGCAGAGCATTCCGTCCTTTGCCGGAAGAGGAAAGATGACGGGCTCGTCCAACTTCGCCGCCACAATGGGATAGACCGGCTCCGCCACGCCGAGAAAAACAAGCCCCGCGCCTGTGCGCAGCGCGCCTCCGGCCGCCAGTGCAGGCGCGCCGGTATAGCCTGCTGCGCCGCAGAGCAGCAGAACCTTGCCGCAATTCCCCTTGTGCGCATTGCGCGGCCGCGTGGGAAGCCAGCGCCGCAGCGTCTGCGCACTGACCTCGCGCAGCGGCGCTCTGACCAAAATCCTCGCCATATTTCCCGCCCCCCTTTTTGCTTTTATTATATGCTTTTCGGAAAAATAGTCAAGATTTTTGCCGAAGCGCTTGCATCCGTCCCTTTTGTGTGCTAGAATAATCGGGCAATATTGAAACAGGCTTTGACCGGGCCGCCGGCTGCGAAGCATCGGCTACAGAGAGGACGAATTGCTGAAACCGTCCGCCGAACCGCAGTGCAGGCTTTCTCCCGTGAGCTTCCGGCTGAACAGTAAAGTAGGCCCGGACGGATCGCCCCGTTACCGGCAGGAGCGCGCTGTGTTTGCAGCGAATTGCGGGTGGTACCGCGGAAGCATGGTCTTTCGTCCCCAGTTGGGCGAAGGGCTTTTTCTTTTTTAGGAGTCTCTGAATAAATCCCCCTGCGGCGGATGGCTGATCTTCGCCATCCAGTCCTGTAGTTTGATTCAAAGGTTCTTAAAAAGGCAACAGAATACAAGGAAATCTAGGAATTAAGGAGATCAGGTATGAGAGAACAACTCGAAAGAATCAAAACCCAGACTCTGTCGGACATCCACGCCGCGCTGGATAATGTCTCCCTGGACGCCGTGCGTGTCCGTGTGCTGGGCAAAAAGGGTGAGCTGACCGCACTTCTGAAACAGATGGGAAAGCTTTCTGCGGAGGAGCGCCCTGTCATGGGTCAGCTTGCCAACAGCGTGCGTGCCGCGCTGGAGGAAAAACTGGAAGAGCGCAAAGCCGAGCTGGCTGCTGCCGCGTTGGAGGAAAAGCTGGCAGCGGAAGCCGTGGACGTGACCATCCCCGGCAAGGAGATTGAAATGGGCCACCAGCATCCCATGAACAAGGTCTTGCAGGAGGTCAAGGAGATCTTCATCGGTATGGGCTATCAGATTGTTGACGGTCCGGAGGTTGAGGAGGCCGCCTATAACTTCACCCGTCTGAACATCGAGGAAGGGCATCCCTCCCGCGACCGCTCGGATACCTTCTATTTTGACGATAACGACGAGGTTCTGCTGCGCACGCAGACCAGTCCCATTCAGATCCGCGTCATGGAAAGCCAGAAGCCGCCCATCCGGATACTTGCTCCGGGCCGCGTGTTCCGCAAGGATGAGGCCGACGCAACGCATTCCCCCATGTTCCACCAGATCGAAGGTCTGGTTGTGGACGAGGGCATCACCATGGGCGACCTCAAGGGTGCACTGGAAACACTGATCAAGCGGCTGTACGGCGAAGATGCCGTCGTCCGCTTCCGTCCGCACCATTTCCCCTTCACTGAGCCGAGCTGTGAGGTCGATATGCAGTGCTTCAAGTGCCACGGCACGGGCGAAGCGGGCGGACAGGTCTGCTCCACCTGCCACGGCGAGGGCTGGATCGAGCTGCTGGGCGCCGGCATGGTGCATCCGAAGGTGCTTGAGGGCTGCGGCATTGATTCGAAGAAGTATTCCGGCTTTGCCTTCGGTATTGGTCTGGAGCGCATGGCCATGGGCCGCCTGCGCTTCAATGATCTGCGTCTGATCTTCGACAATGATATCCGTTTCCTGTCTCAATTCTAAGGAGGTGCAGCAATGAAGTTAAACAGAAAATGGCTCAACGAAGAATTTGTTGACCTCTCAAACGTATCCGATAAGGAATTTGTAGAAACCATGACCGTCGCCGGCCAGAAGGTGGAAACCTACGAGCGCATGGACGCCGAGATCAAAAACGTGGTCGTCGGTAAGGTTCTCTCCATCGTCCGCCACACCAACTCCGACCACATGTGGGTGTGTCAGGTGGACGTTGGCAGGGAGGAGCCCGTACAAATTGTCACCGGCGCACAGAATGTCCGCGAGGGCGATCTCGTTCCGGCCGCACTGCATAACTCCTGGCTCCCCGGCGGCATTCATATCACCAAAGGCAAACTGCGCGGCGAGCCGTCAAACGGTATGCTGTGCTCCCTGAAGGAGCTGGGTCTGACCCTCAACGACTTTCCTTATGCCATTGAGGACGGCATCTGGATTTTACAGGAAGAGTGCAAGCCCGGCGATGACATCAACCTCGTCATCGGCAACGATGACACCGTCGTGGATTTTGAAATTACAAACAACCGGCCGGACTGCTATTCCATCATCGGTCTTGCGCGCGAGGCGGCTGCCGCCTTCGATAGACCCATGAAGCACCACGAGCCGGTCGTGCGCGGCGGAGCGGAGGGCAGCCTTATGGAGCTGCTGGACGTGGAAGTCCCGGCCGAGAAACTCTGCCGCCGCTATACCGCGCGCATGGTGCGCAATGTCAAGATCGGCCCCTCCCCCAAGTGGCTGCGGCAGCGCCTGCGTGCCAATGGCGTGCGCCCCATCAACAACATCGTAGACATCACGAACTACGTCATGCTGGAATACGGCCAGCCGATGCACGCCTTTGACTACCGCTATGTCGGCTCCGGAAGGATCGTCGTCCGCGAAAGCGTCGAGGGAGAAAGCCTGACCACGCTTGACGGCACCGTCCGTCCCCTCAAGCCCGGTATACTGGTCATCGCCGACGGCGAAAAGCCCATCGGTCTTGCGGGCATCATGGGCGGCGAAAACAGCGAGATCGTCGCAGACACCACGGATGTCGTCTTTGAATCTGCGAACTTCGACGGCACCTCCATCCGCCAGACTGCGCTTGCGCTCGGTTTGCGCACGGAAGCCTCCGGCAAATTTGAAAAGAACATTGATCCTCTGCTGACCGTTCCCGCTGTCAACCGCGCCTGCGAGCTGGTCGAGCTGCTGGGTGCCGGCGAGGTGCTGGACGGCATGATCGACGTGCTGAATGAGGTCCCTCAGCCGCGTACGGTCACGCTGGAGCCGGAGCGCATCAACGCCCTGCTTGGCACGGACATCTCAGAAGCGGACATGGTCAAATACCTCAACCGTCTGGAAATCGAGGTTGACGGCCGCGAAATCAAGATTCCCTCCTGGCGTCCCGATCTGGTCATGACTGCGGATATCGCGGAGGAGGTCGGCCGTCTGTACGGCTACAACAACATTCCCACCACGGCCTTCCGCAGTGCGACTGCCGAGGGCGGCTACACCGGCACCATGGTTCTGGAAAACACAACCGGCTCCCTGTGCCGTGCGCTGGGCTACAGTGAGATTCTGACCTATTCCTTTGTTTCCCCGTCCATTTTTGATATGATCCGTCTGCCGGAGGATTCTCCCCTGCGCAAGACGCTGCGTATCCAGAACCCTCTGGGCGAGGACGCCTCCATCATGCGCACGATCGCGCTGCCCTCCATGCTGGCAATCCTTGCGCGCAATAATGCCTATCACAACGCCGCCGTCAAACTCTACGAGCTGGCGAAGGTCTACCTGCCGCAAGAAGGCCGGACGCTTCCCGATGAGCCGAAGCACCTGGTGCTCGGCACCTACGGCGAAAACGAGGATTTCTTCTCCCTCAAGGGCGAGATCGAAGCCATACTGCGCGGCATGAACGTCCGCGCCGCGGAGTATTCCGCCGAGCGCGACAACCCCAGCTACCATCCCGGCCGCTGCGCCCGCATCACAATCGACGGCAAGGACGTCGGCGTTTTCGGGCAGGTGCATCCTCTGGTTGCGAAGAACTATGGCATCGACGCCGAGATCTACGCCGCCGAGCTGGACTTTACTGCACTGTCCGCGCTGGAGCTGCCCGAGAAGACCTACACGCCGCTGCCCAAGTATCCCGCGGTTTCGCGCGACATCGCCGTTGTGTGCAGCGAGGCCGTGACTGTTGCAGCGCTGGAAGCCTGCATCCGCAAGGCCGGGGGCAAGCTGCTGCGGCAGGTGAAGCTCTTTGACATCTATCGCGGCAAGGGTATCGCCGACGGGAAGAAGAGTGTTGCCTTCAGTCTGACACTCCGCGCTGACAACCGCACCCTCACCGATGCGGACTCCGACGGTGTGATCTCTGCCGTGCTCGCCCGTCTTGAAAGCGAGCTGGACGCAAAGCTTCGCTGATCTACGGGTGGACGTCCTTTCCGGAAGATCCGTGAACTCTCCGTAAAGTTTCCAATTTGTTCACGTTTTTTGCTTTACTTTGCCCGCAAAATGGTATATGATAAAGAAAAGATGTAAAGGAGGCGGACGTTTTGGACGACAATACCATAAAATTCACCGTCCCTGCGGAGGGCTCCGAGGAAATGAAGCGGATTCTGACCGAAGTCTACCGCTCTCTGACGGAGAAGGGTTACAATCCTATCAACCAGATCGTCGGCTATCTTCTCTCCGAAGATCCGACCTATATCACGAACCACAATAACGCTCGCAGCCTCATCTGCAAGCTCGACCGGGATGAACTCCTGCAGGAGCTGGTGCGCCACTACCTGTTTGACTGACGCGCCGCGCGGGGCCGCTCCCAACGAAAGGCAAACCGGGGCTTCTGCGGAAGCCCCGGTGTTTTATTGCCGCACTTTTTCCACTTTTTCCCGCTTTTTTCAGCAAAAAATATTCTGCAACCTCCCAAAACAACATCCAATCCATCCCCTGCCCCACAAGTTGTGGTGTTTTTCACGAGCAGCGGCTCCCGAACTGCTACAAGATGTAGCAAATTGCGAAAAAGTGTTGACAATTCGATTTCCATGTGTTACAATTCAGTTACAATTTATTGGAGGTATCTATGTCGGAACAGAAGGAAGTCCTGACCTACAAGGGTCATCCCCTGATGCGAAAGGACAATTTGATCTATTACGGCTCCATGGCAGACGAGTACATCGTCATGCTTCAGATTCTGGAATCCAAGAAATTGGAGGATCTTGATCTTGCAACCAAGGTTTCCGTTCAGCTTCAGCGGACGGATCCTGCGGTAAAGGCGCGTGACCGCGTCGTAAAAAAGAGCGAAAAAGACGGCTTCTACACTGCTTTGGATGTTGGCTGTGTGTGGCTGGAGCGTGCGCTGAACAGCGCAAAATAAATTCCGCATTTATACTTTGGGAGGTTACATAATGAAACGGTTCTATCGAGTTCTCATGATTCTTGCCGTTTTGGTCGTTGCAGTTGCTGCACTGGCCATCACTGCAAACGCCGCCGAAATTAAGACAGGCATCGGCATCGTCGAGGCAAACGGCGGCCTGCGGCTGCGCGAAGGCGCTTCCACTGACACGAGCATCATCACCACCGCTTACAACGGCGAAAACGTCGTGATCGTTTCCAAGGAAGGCGACTGGTACAAGGTCATTTACAACCTGAAGACCGGTTATATGTGCGGTGATTATCTGCGCGTCAAGGAGCGTGAGAATATCGATCTCGGTTATGCTGTCGTTGATTATTCCCTCGTGAATATCCGCAGCGGCCCGTCCACTTCCAATAGTCTTGTTGATCAGGCAAGCGACGGCGAAAAGGTCTTTGTATTCGGCTTCAACTGCGGCTGGTACAAGGTCAAGTACAATGGCCAGATCGGCTATGTCCGCAGCGACCTTGTTTCCCTGACGGAGGTTCCCTATTCCAATTACGCCGGCAGAGGTTACTCTTCTTCCTCTTCCAGCAGTTCCTCCTCTTCCAGCTCCAGCAGCTCTTCTTCGTCTTCCTCGTCCTCCTCTTCTTCCGCACCCAGCGAGGACGTTTCTTACGACTCTTCGAGCATCGGCTCTCAGCTCTCCGCATACGCGCAGAAGTTTGTCGGCTATCCCTATGTCTACGGCGGCACGACACCCTCGGGTTTTGACTGCTCCGGTTTCATGCAGTACATCCTGCGTCAGTTCGGTTACAGCATCAACCGCACCGCAACGGCGCAGCTCGCCAATGGCTACTCCGTCTCCTATGATGATCTTCGCCCCGGCGACCTCATCTTCTTCGTTTACTGCTCTTCCGCTTCCCACGTTGGTATGTACATCGGCGGCGGCCAGTTCGTCCATGCACAGAACTCTTCCACCGGCGTTGTTATCAGCAACCTGGCTGGCAGCTATGCAAGCCGTTTCATCGGTGCCCGCCGCATCGCAGAGTAATTCAATCAAGTCAAGGCAGCAGAGAGTATCTCTGCTGCCTTTCCTTTATCTTCTATTCCTCTGCCTTCCATATATTGGAGGATACTCCAAACAAATCTCTCCATTTTTTCGCAAAAAATCCTTGACAAACCGAACTTATCTGCTATAATAGACAAGGTTGCCGGAGACAGCAGGAGGCATTATGCCATAACGGTTCAAATCCTGCCGAGGTTGCATAAACTTATGATGTTTTTGCGTCCTCATGTCTTATCGGCATGAGGATTTTTTTCGGAGGTGACACACATTGCCCAATACCAAGGTACTCGAAAGCAAAAAGGCAATTGTTGATGCACTGACGCAGAAGCTGCAGGGTTCCACCGCTGCTGTTTTTGTGGACTACAAGGGCATCACTGTCGCAAAGGATACCGAGCTTCGCAATCAGTTCCGTGAAGCTGGCGTGGAATACACCGTCGTCAAGAACACGCTCACTCGTTTCGCCGCCAACAAGGCCGGCTACACCGAGTTCGACGAGCTGCTCAACGGCACGACTGCTCTCGCCACCACCACCGGTGACCCCATTGCTCCGGCTCGCATCATCTGCGAATTTGCCAAGAAGAACAAGGACGCTCTGAAGATCAAGGGCGGCTTTGTGGAAGGTTCCGTTCTGTCCGTCGATCAGCTCAAGGGCTTCGGCGAACTGCCCAGCAAGGATGCGCTGATTGCTCAGGTTCTCGGCACGTTCCTCGCCCCGATCTCCGCACTGGCCTTCTGCCTCGACCAGATCCGTCAGCAGAAGGAAGGCCCCGCTCCTGCCGCCGAAGAGGCCCCTGCAGAAGCCTAATCAATCATTAAAAACACATTAGGAGGATTTTACAATGTCTGAAAAAATCGCTGCTCTGATCGAAGAAGTTAAGGGCCTTTCCGTTCTGGAACTGGCTGAGCTCGTTCATGCTCTGGAAGATACCTTCGGCGTTTCCGCCGCTGCTGCCGCTGTTGCTGCTCCCGCTGCCGGCGCTGCTGAGGCTGTCGAAGAAAAGACCGAGTTCGACGTTGTCCTGAAGGACTGCGGCGCGAACAAGATCGCTGTCATCAAGGTTATCCGCGCTCTGACCGGCCTCGGCCTGAAGGAAGCGAAGGAAATCGCCGACAACTGCCCGAAGACCCTGAAGGAAGCCATCTCCAAGGAAGACGCCGAGAAGATCGTCAACGATCTGAAGGAAGCCGGCGCTACTGCAGAGCTGAAGTAATTCCTTTTACAACAAAAAGCGCCTCTCGTCTGAGAGGCGCTTTTTTCTTTTTCCTGTCGCCCCCGGCACGGGACGCCAGAACACTTTTTCCTTTGCAGACCGTTCGGCACACAGCTCTGCAAAGACAGGAGGAAATAAAAACCGCACAGCTCCCGGCTGTGCGGATAAACCTATCCCTTTGGTCACAGCATCCCGGTGTGGGCAGGAGCCGACATACAGCACTCGGTGTATCTGACTCATCCGGTCTCCCGGCATCACAGTGACCCGCTCGCGGGGCTTCTCACCCCATTCCGCCGCCGGCTCTCGCCGGACGCGCTGCATATCATCCATATTCATTTGCTATTTCATTATAGCCGCTCGTTTCAAAAAATGCAAGGTTTTTCTTTCACCTTTTTCCGTCTTCTGCTGCGTACTTGCAAAAGAAGTACAGACACTGTATAATGGAATCAACAGTTTTCGGTATGCGCCGGGCCGCCGCCCACACACATACCCAATTTTTTATACACGCTGCGGCTTTTTCCCTATCTAATTCATGATATGGCTGTCGCCGCACAAATTACGTTGGGAGAATGCCTATGAACACACAGCATTTGCAATACATCATCGAGATCGAACGCACCTGCTCCATCTCCCAGGCTGCGGAAAATCTCTTCCTCGGCCAGCCAAACCTGAGCCGCATTCTGCGCGACATGGAGGAGTCGGCCGGTTTTGCCATCTTTGAGCGAACCAGCAAGGGTGTCCGGCCAACGGAGCGCGGCGCGCAATTTTTGCAGCACGCGCGAAGCATCCTGCGTGAAGTGGAGTTCATGGATGCGCTTGGCCCGCGCAATCCCGTCCCGAACCGTCTGCGTGTCTGCATCCCGCGCTCCGCCGTGGCCTTTGATGCCGTCGCGGAATATCTGGCACAGCTTCCTTCGCAGCAGAGCCTGAACGCCGTCATACGTGAATGTCATGCCCGGCAGGCGCTGCAATGGCTGACAAATGGTGAGGCCGAAATCGCCCTGATCCGCTTTCGCTCGGAATATCGCGACTATTTTTCCGAGCAAAGTGCCGCAAACGGGCTTGAACTGCAAATCCTTAACCGGTTCCGCTATCAGCTTCTGATGCACCGCAGTCATCCGCTGGCGCGCACTCCTTCGATTTCTCGTGCGGATTTGGCCGGACTGCCGGAGATCGTCCACTCCGATCTCTCCCGCGTCCGCTTCAAAAGCGAGGAGCAGGCCGTGCGTAAAATTTACACCGTCGACCGCATGGCGCAGCTCACACTTTTGGAAACCGTCCCCGGCAGCTATCTATGGAGTGCACCTATGCCGCTGCGCTTTCTCGCCCGCTGGAATCTTGTCCAGAAATATTGCAGTGAAAATCAAACCGCCTACCACGATGCCCTTCTTACCAATCTCTCGTACAAAATGACGGAAATTGAGGAGGGATTCCGAAACACAATTGTAAATCTCTATAAAAGCGATTCGTAGCCATATTATTTTTGATATATCATTTTCGAAATTAGCATTTCCGATTTCTCCTTTCATTCGATATAATTCTATCGGATTAACAGAAAACGAAATGTAAAGGAGATTCCATTATGAGTAAAATTACCGTAATCGGCGCAGGCAGCGTCGGCGCTACCATTGCGAATGATCTGATGATTCAAGGGATCGCCACCGAGATCCTGCTGATCGACATCAACCGGGAAAAAGCCTTCGGAGAGGCGCTGGACATCTATCAGGGCGCTCCCTTCTGTTCCCCGGCCATCGTCCATTCCGGCGACTATGCCGACGCCACAGACTCCGACATCGTTATCATCACCTCCGGACTCCCCAGAAAGGCCGGCCAGTCCCGGCTGGAGCTGGCGCAGTGCAATGTTGACATTCTCAAGGAAATTACGCCGCAGATCGTTCAGGCCGCGCCGAATGCGATCTATATCATCGTTTCCAACCCCGTAGATATTCTGACCTACGTTTTCTACAAGGTCTCCGGCCTTCCGGAGCATCAGATTCTTGGCTCCGGCACGATCCTGGATACCAGCCGTCTGCAATCGGAGCTTGCAAAGCGGTTCTGCATCAGCCCGAAGAATGTCCATGCGCACGTATATGGTGAGCACGGCGATTCCTCCTTCGTGCCCTGGTCCCTGGTGCATATTGCCAACAACCACATTGATTCCTATGCCGCCAACTCCCCCGACCATGACCGGATCGTCTGGAACCGCGAGTACCACGAGGTGGAGGAATTCGTCAAAAAATCCGGTGCACAGGTGATCAAAAGCAAGGGCGCAACATACTACGCAGTGGCCATGTCGGTGTGCCATCTGTGCAAGTGCCTGTGCAACACCGCCGGAACTGCCGTGACCGTTTCCACTATGATGCACGGCGAGTACGGCGTGTCTGACGTATGCCTGTCCACCTTGGCACTGGTGGACCGCAACGGCGTGCGCGGCAAGATTCTTAACCATCTGACCGACAGTGAAGTCGATCTTCTGCGCATCAGCGCCGACAAGCTGAAGGATGTCATCCGTCAGATCAAAATTTGAGGTGAAGAATATGCAGTATCGGATCGAACACGACTCCATGGGCGAGGTCAGAGTCCCCGCCGATAGATACTGGGGCGCACAGACCGAGCGCAGCCATGAGAATTTTCCCATCGGCGTTGGTCTGGAAACCATGCCGCGGGAGATCACCCACGCCTTCGGTATTCTGAAAAAAGCCGCTGCGCGTGCAAATCACAAGCTCAAGCCCGAAAAGATGACCGCCGAGAAGCTGGCTGCAATCGAAGGCGCCTGCGATGAGGTCATCTCCGGCAAGCTCTACGAGCATTTTCCCCTTGTCGTCTGGCAGACCGGCTCCGGCACACAGTCGAATATGAATGCCAATGAGGTCATTGCCAACCGCGGCAATGAGATCGCAGGCAAAAAGCTCCTGCATCCGAATGACGACATCAATATGTCCCAGTCCTCCAACGACACTTTTCCTACCGCGATGCACATCGCCGCGGCGGAAGCCATCGAGGAAAGCGTTCTGCCCGCCATCGACTGTCTGATCGCGACCTTCCTGCGTCTGGAGCAGGAAAACGACGACGTGGTAAAATCCGGCCGGACGCACTTGCAGGATGCCACGCCCATCAAATTCAGTCAGGAGATCTCCGGCTGGAGAAGCAGTCTGGAAAAGGACAGAAAGCTCCTGCTGCTGGCTCTGCCTGAGCTGAAGGAGCTCGCACTGGGCGGCACCGCCGTCGGCACCGGGCTGAACGCCCCGAAGGGCTTTGACCGCCTGGTTGCGGAAGAAATCTCCCTGCTGACCGGCAAGGAATTCCGCACGGCGGAGAACAAGTTCCACGCGCTGACCTCCAAGGACGAGCTTGTCTTCGCCCACGGAGCGCTCAAGGCGCTTGCCGCCGATCTGATGAAGATCGCCAACGACGTGCGCTGGCTGGCCTCCGGCCCCCGCGACGGTCTGGGCGAGATTTTCATCCCCGAAAACGAGCCCGGCTCCTCCATTATGCCCGGCAAGGTCAATCCCACGCAGTGCGAAGCGCTGACAATGGTGGCCGTGCAGGTCATGGGCAATGACGCAGCCGTCAGCTTTGCCGCATCGCAGGGTAATTTCGAGCTGAACGTCTTTATGCCGGTGTGCATTTACAACTTCCTGCAATCTGCGCGTCTGCTTGCAGAGGCGATGCACTCCTTTAACGACCGCTGCGTCTGCGGCATCCGCGCCAACCGCGAAAAAATGCGCCACAATCTGCACAATTCTCTGATGCTGGTCACGGCGCTCAACCCCTATATTGGCTATGAAAATGCGGCAAAAACTGCGAAGCTGGCTTATAAGGAGAACATTTCTCTCCGGGAAGCCTGCATCCGTCTCGGCTTCCTGACACCGGAAAAATTTGACGAGGTGTTCCATCCGGAACAGATGGTCTGACAAAGAGGTTTTTTTATGACATTCAGTTATTTCCCCGGCTGCACTCTGAAAACGAAGGGTGTAGAGCTGGACCGCTGGGGTCGCGCGTCTGCCGAGGCACTGGGCTTCACCCTGCGGGAGCTGGACGAATGGCAGTGCTGCGGCGCAGTCTATCCCATGGCGCGCGACGAGATCGCCACACGGCTCTCCTCTGTCCGTGCGCTTATGGCTGCGCGCGACCGCGGTGAGGCGCTGGTCACGCTGTGCTCCGCCTGTCACCATGTGATCAAGCGGGTCAACGGCGACCTGAAAAATGACGATTCCATCCGTCAAAAGGTCAACAACTATCTGGCTCCCGACGTTCCCTACGCCGGAGAAACAGAGGTACTGCACTATCTGGAGGTGCTGCGTGACCGTATCGGCTTCGACCGGCTGCGTGAGAAGGTCGTTCATCCCCTGACCGGACGTAAGATCGGCGCGTATTACGGCTGCCTGCTGCTGCGCCCCAGCCGGGAACTGGGCTTTGACGATCCGGAAAATCCGACCGTTCTGGAGGATTTTATCCGCGCCATCGGCGCCGAACCGGTCGTCTACGCCATGCGCAATGAATGCTGCGGCGGCTACACCACGCTGGAAAACCGCACCTATGCCTCCAAGCAGGCACAGAAGGTGCTGGATAACGCTTCCGCCTGCGGTGCGCAGGAGCTGATCACCGCCTGTCCGCTTTGTATGTATAATCTCTCGGAAAACACGGACGGCCGTCTGCCCGTGCGATATTTTACGGAGCTTCTGGCCGAAGCGCTGGGCGTAAAGGAGGAGCAGCAATGAATGACCTCATGGAAACTGTACAGCGCATCTCCGGGGTCAACCCGCGCAAGTGCATGAAATGCGGCAAGTGCTCGGCAAGCTGCCCCGCCTACGATGAGATGGACTACCATCCGCATCAGTTCGTCTCCATGGTCGAATCCGGCCGGATCGACGAGCTGATGCACTCCCGCGGCATCTACACCTGCCTGAGCTGCTTTGCCTGCGTGGAGCGCTGCCCGCGCAGTGTGGAGCCTGCTGCGCTGATCGAAGCCGTCCGGCTGGCCGTTCTGCGTCAGCAGGGGCAGAACCATCTGCCGCCGGAAGCTATTCCGGAAAAATTGGACGAGGCGCTGCCGCAGCAAGCGGTCACCAGCGCATTCCGGAAATACAGAAGATAAGGAGGGGAAACAATGCAGAGAATCGGCGTTTTCGTATGCTGGTGCGGCAGTAATATCGCCGCAACCGTGGACGTGCAGGCCGTTTCCGAGGCGCTCGCCCGGGAACCCGGCGTTGTTTTTTCCACCAATTACCAATATATGTGTTCCCAGACGGGGCAGGAACTGATTCAGAGCAAGGTCCACGAATACGGTCTGACCGGCGTGGTCGTCTGCTCCTGCTCCCCGCGGATGCACGAGACGACCTTCCGCAAGACCTGCGAGAAGGCCGGACTGAACCCCTATATGGTCGAGATCGCGAATATCCGTGAGCAGTGCTCCTGGATCCACAAAAACCGCGAGGAGGCTACGGCTAAGGCCATCATTCTCGGCCGGGCTGCCATTGCAAAGGTGCAGCTCAACGCACCCCTGACCGCAATGACCAGCCCCGTCACAAAGCGTGCGCTGGTCATCGGCGGTGGCATTGCCGGCATTCAGACCGCGCTGGACATCGCAGACGCGGGCTTTGAAGTCGATATCGTCGAAAAGCAGCCGACCATCGGCGGCAAGATGACGCAGATCGACAAAACCTTCCCCACCCTCGACTGCGCCGCCTGCATCCTGACTCCGAAAATGGTCGACTGTGCGCAGAATGAGAAGATTCACATCTATTCCTACTCCGAGGTAGAGGACGTCAAGGGTTTTGTCGGAAACTTCAAGGTGACCATCCGCAAAAAGGCGCGCTACGTCAAGGAGGACGTCTGTACCGGCTGCGGCCTGTGTACGGAAAAATGCCCGCAGAAAAAGGTGCCAAACGAATTCAACCTTGGCCTTGACAACCGCCGCGCAATCTACATTCCCTTTGCGCAGGCCGTTCCGAAGGTTGCCACCATCGACGCCAATTACTGCACCATGCTGAAAACCGGCAAGTGCGGCGTCTGCTCCAAGGTCTGTACCGCCGGTGCGATCGACTACACACAGAAGGACGAGCATATCGTCCGCGAATACGGCGCAATCGTCGCCGCAACAGGCTTCAACCCCATCAAGCTCGACAAATTCGATGAGTTCGCCTACAGTCAAAGCCCGGACGTCGTCTCCTCTCTGGAATTTGAGCGTCTGATGAACGCCGCCGGTCCCACGGGCGGCACACTTCTGCGCCCCTCCGATGGCACCCATCCCAAGACCATCGTCTTTGTGCAGTGCGTCGGCTCGCGCTGCGACGGCGGCGAAAAGGGCAAGCCCTACTGCTCCAAGATCTGCTGTATGTACACGGCAAAGCACGCCATGCTCTGCCGTGAAAAGTATCCCGATACCGACGTCTATGTATTTTACATCGACGTGCGCACCCCCGGCAAGAATTTTGATGAATTCTACCGCCGCGCCGTCGAGGAATACGGCGTTCACTACATCAAGGGCATGGTTGGCAAGGTCGTGCCGGAAAATGGCAAGCTCAAGGTGCAGGCCTCTGATTTGCTTGACAACCGCCAGCTCCACATTGACGCGGACATGGTCGTTCTCGCGGCCGCCATCGAGCCGGATGCCTCGGCCCGTGGCCTTGCCACGATGCTGACCGCCTCTATGGACACGAACGACTTCTTCACAGAGGCGCACCCGAAGCTGCGCCCGGTCGAAAGCCCAACAGCAGGCATCTTCCTCTCCGGCGCCTGTCAGGGGCCGAAGGACATTCCCGAAACCGTCGCACAGGCAGGCGCCGCCGCCTCCAAGGTCATCGGCCTTCTGTGCAAGGATCAGCTTCTGTGCAATCCCTGCATTGCCCAGCCGAACGAGCTGATGTGCAATGGCTGCTCCAGTTGTGAAAAGGTCTGTCCCTACGGTGCAATCACCTACGTGGACAAGGAATTCCGCGGTCCGAACCGCACAACGCTTCTGCGCCGTGTTGCGCAGGTCAATCCGGCCGTCTGCCAGGGCTGCGGCGCGTGCACGGTCGCCTGTCCCTCCGGCGCTATGGACCTGAAAGGCTTCTCTAACAAACAGATTCTCGCGGAGGTGGATGCAATATGCAGGTAAGTGAATACCGTCCGACCATCGTGGCCTTCTGCTGCAACTGGTGCTCCTACGCAGGTGCAGATCTATCCGGCACAAACCGTCTGAACTATCCGGCTGACGTGAAGATCATCCGCATTCCCTGCTCCTGCCGGCTGAACCCGCTGTTTATCCTGCGCGCATTTCAGCGCGGCGCAGACGGCGTGATCCTGTGCGGCTGCCACCCCGGCGACTGCCACTACACGACCGGCAATTACTACGCCCGCCGCCGCATGACGCTGCTGTTCTCCATGCTGGATTACCTCGGCATCGAGCGTGAGCGCACCCGCGTTGAGTGGGTCTCGGCAGCAGAAGGTGCGAAATTTGCTGCCACGATGAATGAATTTGTACAAACCGTCGCCGCTTTGGGCGAAAACCGGAGACTGGAGGATCTGCGATGCAAAGAGTAAAAGAACGCGCGCTTTCCCTGCTGGCCTCCGGTGAAGTGGATCGCGTCCTCGGCTGGAAAGCCGGTGAATTCTTCTATGACCTGACACCTGCGGTATTCACCACCGCCGCGGAGGTGGAAAAGGAGTTTGTCTACAGCATTTTTTCCGGCGCGAATCTGTCCAAATATCTGATTGCTGAATCCCGCAAGGGTGGGAAGATCGCAGTCTTCCTGAAGCCCTGCGACTCCTATTCCTTCGTGCAGCTTCTCAAGGAGCACCGGGTCCTGCGGGAAACCGTCTATGCCGTCGGGGTGCAGTGCGAAGGTATGTGCGACATTGAAAAGGTCAAGGCCTGCGGCGCCTCCGGCGTGACCGCCGTCGAAGACGGCGGCGATACCGTTACTGCCCGGACGATCTACGGCGACATCAATCTGAACCGCGCAGACGTCCTGCTCGGCAAGTGTGAAACCTGCAAGAGCAAGAAAATTGTCTGCTTCGACGAGCTGATCGGCGAACAGGGTGAGGAGCAGGTCACCTCCCGCTTTGAGGAGGTCGAACGTTTGGAGCGCATGACGCCGGAAGAGCGCTTTGCTTTCTGGCGCGGCGAGCTTTCCCGCTGCATCCGCTGCAATGCCTGCCGCAATGTCTGCCCCGCCTGCTCCTGTGAGAAGTGCGTGTTTGACAACCACGACTCCGGCGTGCAGAATAAGGCTGCTGCGGATTCCTTTGAGGAGAATCTCTTCCACATCATCCGCGCCTTCCATGTGGCCTCCCGCTGCACGGACTGCGGCGAATGCTCCCGCGTCTGCCCGCAGCACATCCCGCTGCATCTGCTCAACCGCAAGTTTATCAAGGACATCAACGAGTTGTACGGCGATTATCAGGCTGGCGCGGACTTCACCTCCAAGCCGCCGCTGATGGACTTCGACAAGGGCGACTGTGAGCCCTCTGTCATCTACCGGAGAGGAGGCGCAGGAGAATGAAACAGCTTCCACTTTCCCGGCTCAATGAGCTTTTCGCGGCGATTGCCGCCGAACAGCAGCTCTATCTCCCGGCAGACGACGCCTCCGGGCAGGCCAATTACACCCGCTGGCAGGAGGGCGTCAGCCTTACAAAGCATCTGAACACCGTCCGCAGTGCGAAGGACCTTTTCTTCCCCCAGGTGGAAAATCTCGTGGATTTCCGTGTGGAAGGCAAAAATCTGGAGCTGATCGAGCACAGCGCGGAGATCGCGCCCTTTGTGCTTTTCGGTGTGCGCGCCTGTGACTGCCGAAGCTTTGACATTCTCGACCGGGTGTTCCTGTCTTCTGCGACGGATACCTTCTATCAGGCGCGGCGTGAGCATGTCACTGTCGTGACGCTCGCCTGCTCCCGTCCGGAGGAAACCTGCTTCTGCACTGCCTTCGGCATTGACCCGGCCGACCCCGCCGGTGATGTCACCTGCTGGCTGGATGAAAACAATCTCTATTGGCGCGCCAACACGGAACAGGGCGAAGCGCTGACAACCCGTCTTTCCCTGCTGGAAGAAGGCGGGGCGGATGCCGTTGCCGCACAGCAGGTGCGCACACGGGAGATTTTGGAAAAGCTCCCGCTGCACGGTCTGTCTCTTAAAAGCTTCGGTGCCGGAAAAACGAAGGCACTCTTTGACCGTCCGGAGTGGAAGCAGCTCAGTGAAAGCTGCCTCGGCTGCGGCACCTGTACCTTTGTCTGTCCGACCTGCCAGTGCTACGACATCGAGGAATTCGACACCGGCAAAAAGGTACGCCGCTTCCGCTGCTGGGATAGCTGCATGTACTCCGACTTCACCCAGATGTCCGCCGGTCAGCCCCGGCCGACACAGCTTGAACGCTTCCGCCAGCGCTTCCTGCACAAGCTGGTGTACTATCCCGAAAATAACGAGGGGATCTTCGGCTGCGTCGGCTGCGGCCGCTGCCTTGCCAAATGCCCCATTCACATGAACATCGTCAAAGTCATCCGAACGCTGGGAGGAGAAACCAAATGAGAAACGATCCGCTGATTCCCATGCTCGTCGAGGTCACGGGCATCCGCGTGGATACGCCTGACGTCAAGACCTTCCGCGTGGTCGATCTGAACGGCAACAAGCCCTTTGCACACATTCCCGGCCAGTGTGCGATGCTCTCCATGCCCGGCGTGGGCGAAGCGCTTTTTTCCATTACCTCTTCGCCGACGGAGGAGCGCTTTTTGGAGTTCTCCATCAAAAAATGCGGCTGCGTGACCTCGTGGCTGCACGGCATGGAGCCCGGTCAGCAGCTCACGCTGCGCGGTCCCTATGGCAACGGCTTCCCCGTAGACACCGCGTTCGCGGGCAGGGATCTGCTGTTCATCGCCGGCGGCATCGGCCTTGCTCCCCTGCATTCCGTCATCAACTACTGCCGCCATTACCGCGACCGCTATGGAAAAATCGACATTGTCTACGGCTCCCGTTCGAAAGAGGATCTGGTTGATTTTCAGGAGATTCTCGACGAATGGTGCAAGGAGGACGGGATCAACGTCCACCTGACGATCGACCGCGAGCAGGAAGGCTGGGCCGGGCATGTCGGTTTCGTGCCGAACTATGTCAAGGAGCTGGGCTTCCCCACGGACAAAACCGTCGTCATGTGTGGCCCTCCCATTATGATCAAGTTCACTCTGGCCGGACTGATGGAGCTCGGCTTTGCCAAGGAACAGATCTATACCACACTGGAGCTGAAAATGAAATGCGCTCTCGGCAAATGCGGGCGCTGCAACATCGGCTCCAAGTACGTCTGCAAGGACGGCCCTGTGTTCCGCTTTGATGAGCTGGACACCCTGCCGGACGAGTATTAAGGAGAAAAGCCATGGAAAAAACCGTCAATGTTTTCCTCTTCGGCAAAAAATACGAGGTGCCGGAAAGTCTGACCATCATGGAAGCTATGGAGTATTCCGGCTACCAGCTCGTCCGCGGCTGCGGCTGCCGCAACGGCTTCTGCGGAGCCTGCGCGACGATCTACCGCATCGCGGGCGACCGGGAGCTCAAGGCCTGCCTTGCCTGCTCGACCAAGGTGGAAAACAATATGTATGTCGCGACGCTGCCCTTCTTCCCGCTGGTCAAGGCCGTCTACGACATGGAAAAAATCAAGCCCACCCAGCAAATCATGATGCAGCTCTACCCGGAGATCTACTCCTGCGTCGGCTGCAATGCCTGTACCAAGGCCTGCACGCAGGGTCTGAACGTCATGCAGTATATTGCCTATGCACAGCGCGGCGAATACGAAAAATGTGCGGAAGAATCCTTCGACTGCGTCATGTGCGGTGTCTGCTCCTCCCGCTGCCCTGCCGGGATTTCCCACGGTCAGGTCGCCATGCTTGCCCGCCGTCTGAACGGCAAGTACCTCGCGCCGCACTGCGCGCATCTGGATGAGCGCATTGAGGAGATCAACGAGGGCAAATTCGAAGCGCTGCTGGAGGATCTCATGGGTAAGCCTCTGTCCGAAATGCAGGAGCTGTACAATCACCGCGAGATCGAGAAATAAGGAGGAATCGCCATGTATCAGGATGAAAAAATGCTGGAATCCATCCGCAAGGTTGAAGCCGCGCGGGAGGCGAATCTCCGTCTGGAACCGCGGCGCATGACTGCGGAGGAAAAAGACGTTCTTCTGCGCACCTATCACCCGGACTATCGGGAAAACCAGTTTGCCACCCTGGACTTTGGTCCGAACAAGGGCGGCAAGGTTCCGCTGGAGCTGCGAAAGCTGCTGGAAGGGCAGTCCCGCCTGCTGGGAAAGCACATTGATCTTTCCCGGCCGGACTATGAAGCCGACGTGCTGGTCATCGGCGGCGGCGGCGCAGGTGCGTCGGCGGCGATCGAGGCCGACAACGCGGGTGCAAAGGTTCTGGTCGTTACCAAGCTTCGCATGGGCGATGCAAACACCATGATGGCTGAGGGCGGCATTCAGGCTGCCGACAAGCCCAATGATTCCCCTGCACAGCATTTTCTCGATGCCTACGGCGGCGGTCATTTTGCCGCGCAGAAGGATCTTCTGTATAAGCTCGTCACGCAGGCGCCGGAGGCCATCGGCTGGCTGTCCGAGCTGGGCGTGGAATTTGACAAAGCGCCAGACGGCACCATGATCACCACCCACGGCGGCGGTACCTCCCGCAAGCGGATGCATGCGGCGAAGGACTACTCCGGCGCGGAGATCATGCGCACCCTGCGCGACGAGGTGCTTAACCGCGGCATTGATGTTGTGGACTACACCGCAGCCATTGAACTGATCAAGGACGACGCCGGACACTGCGCGGGCGCGGTTCTTATGAACATGGAAACGAATGAGCTGCTCGTTGCGAAGGCAAAGACCGTTATTCTCGCCACGGGAGGCGCGGGCCGGCTGCACTATCAGGGCTTCCCCACCTCCAACCACTACGGCGCAACTGCTGACGGTCTGGTGCTCGGCTACCGCGCGGGTGCGAAGCTCCTGTATCCGGACACGCTCCAGTACCATCCCACGGGCGCAGCCTTCCCCGCGCAGATCTACGGCGCACTGGTTACGGAAAAGGTACGTTCCGTCGGAGCGATGCTGGTCAATGCCGCCGGCGAGGTCTTTATGAATCCTCTGGAAACGCGCGACGTTGCCGCCGCTTCCATCATCCGTGAATGCACCGACCGCCGCAACGGCGTTCCCACCCCGGAGGGCTTTGCCGTCTGGCTGGACACACCCATGATTGAGCTGAAGCACGGTGAGGGTACGATCGAAAAGCGCATTCCCGCGATGCTCCGGATGTTCGGAAAGCATGGCATTGACATCCGCAAGGAGCCGATTCTTGTCTATCCGACCCTGCACTACCAGAATGGCGGACTGCATATCACGCCGGACGGTCAGACCGATGTGGAAAACCTCTTCGCCGCCGGCGAGGTGGTCGGAGGCATCCACGGCCGTAACCGTCTGATGGGCAACAGTCTGCTGGACATCATTGTCTTTGGCCGCAGCGCGGGCAAAAACGCGGCGGAGAAGGCCAAAACCGTCACGGTCGGCAATCTGACGCTCTCTCACGTAGATGAGTTTGAGGCGCAGCGCAAGGCTGCCTGCACGGAAACGCCGCAGCTTTCGCCGAAACTGCTGCCGGACTATACGCGCCGCCGCTAAAGAATAAGGAGAACCTGAAAAATGAACTGGGCAAGTCTATTTGAAACACTGATGATCGTCTGTTTCGGCCTGTCGTGGCCGTTGGCAATCGTGCGTTCTCTGCGAACCAAGTCCACCAAGGGCAAAAGTCCCTTCTTTATGTCCTTCATCGCTTTCGGCTACGTCTGCGGTATCATTGCAAAGCTGATCACGCACACATATAATCTGGCGTTCTGGTTCTATTTCCCGAATGTCCTGATGGTTTCGACGGAAATATTCCTCTATTTCCACTACCGCCACGCCGAGCACGTCTGCCCCAACTGCCAGACCGTAGTTCAGACGAAAAAGCGGTAATCACCGTCTGCATTGGCCGGCCAGGACCGGCATGCATTTCTCAGAAGCTGCACATAATAACAGGAAAGCCCTGTCTTGCAAAGCAAGACAGGGCTTTCCTTGGTGCCGCCAGCCGGAATCGAACCGGCACGGTATTTCTACCGGCAGATTTTAAGTCTGCTATGTCTACCGATTTCATCATGGCGGCATTTGCGTTATATATTTTAGCATTGATCGTTCCTGACGTCAAGTGCCAGAATCTTGGCGGCGCAGCCGGAAGGCCTCTTCCGGCTGCGCCGTGCCTGCATCTGCGGATCAATAGCCCCATTTCCGCATCAGCGCATCCATCAGCGCTTCATTTTCCGCAGAGCGCTGCCTGATGGCCGCCAGTTGCTCATTGCTCTGCTGCATGGCGCGCGCGACAAATTCCTCCGTAAATTGCAGGCTTCCCGCACAGGCGGCCAGCGCTTTGGCCCAGTCCTCAGAACAGGTCTGCGGCATCACTATGCCGTTGACCTCGTATGCCGTCATATAATATGTATCAATTCCCTCTTCAAAAATATCCAGATAACCTGGATCAAATATCGCGGCGGTCATGGTCAGATAGGCATCCCTGCCGGATGGCGTGGTGCAGCTCGCCACCGCGACCGTTTCCGGCACGCCTTCGGATGCAAGCGCGCCGCTGTAATTTTCACAGCTTATGACGGTTTTGTTGGAAAGCTGCGGAAACAGCAGACTCTGGCCGAGATACTGCTGGAAAGCCAGGCATTCGTCCATGCACTCGATCAGTCCCTTGGCCGTCTTTTCCAAGCAGACCGGCGCCTGCCCGAAATAGTCTGTTCCGTCCCCGGTGCGCGGACCCCAGTATTTCCACGACTTGCGCGCTTCCTCCGACTTGAGGAAGGGCTCCAGCTTGCCATAGTGGAACACAGCCAGCGTGTCATCCTGCGGATCCTGCATCCAAAAGCCAAATGTCACACCGTCACCGACAATGGAGATCGTCCATCCCTGCGGCACAAGCAGAGAAAAACCGTCACCGGTGTATGTTTCCAACACAATACCGGAGGTGCACTCCGTGGGCGATTCCGTCGTGCCGCTTCCCGTGGGCGCATCCGAAGAACCGGAGGGCGTTTGCGGATCTGTCGTGCTCAACCGGTTGTCGTTGCCGAGCTCCGCGATCTCACCGCCTCCGCAGGCAGTCAGGCAGCCAAGCAGAAGTGCTGCGGCGAGTGTTAGGGCAATCCGTTTTTTCATGTATATTTCCCCCTTTTTCAGTTCACGCGGAAGGACCAGAGAATATCTCCGCGCAGCGTTTCCAGTGTGGAAGCGGAGGCGTCCGTTCCGGTGCAGAGCACCACCCAGATCGTCCCGCCGGTACCGTCGCAGGCGCTCAAGGTGAGTACGCGCGGCATTTCCTCATAGGTATAGGAAATGCTGAGCGTTTCAAAGGCATAGCGGCCGCCTGTCTCCGTAGTTGGGCCGGTCGCAGTGTAGGTAATTTCCGGGTTGCTCGTCTGAAGTTCCTGCAAATATTTGCTCAGATATTCCGAAGCGGAGGCAACGCCTTCCGCGCTCTGCGACAGCGGTGTAACCAGTATGAACTCGCTCTCCGACAGTTCGATTGCCGCCATGCCGCCCATATCCTGCGCGGTTTTGTCCGATGCATCCACGCGATAGAGAAAGGAGAAGCTCTGCTGACTGTCGGTAAACTGCCGGAACTGCGGAGAATTTGGCGCGGCATCAATCATAAAGCTGCTGACGCACTGCTCGGCAAGCTGTTCCAGCGTACTTCCCTCGGCCACCGCATAATAGAGAATGTAGCATCCGGTTCCCGCCGCATTCATCAAATAGAGCTTGCCGATTCCCGTAAAGCCTCCCATCGCGATCTGAAGCGGAAAGACATAGGCCTGATAGTTGCCCACCTGCTCTGCCGTTCCGTTCTGAATGGACACGCCATCCGCACCGAGCTGCGCCTGCAAAAGGCCCTCCACAGAGCCGATGCGATTCAGAAAATCATCTGCATCGTAGATTGCAGCACCCGTCGCGTCGGTGTTCTGGTAGGAGGCGAAGAGCAGCATCTGCTCATCCTGCGCAAAAAGGCCGATCGGGATTTCCTGCATCTCCAATCCGTCCGGCACAGACATGGAAATGCCAACGGATGCATTCGATACGGAGTGGAAATCGCCATAGCGTGCGGTGTTCTCCGGCTCACCATAGATCTCCGCGCCGAGATACAGGCTCTCGACCAGCGCGGCAAAAGCGGTATCTTCGCTCCCTGCGTGGTTTGTTTTGACAGTATACTGCACGCTGCAATTTGGATAGATTTCCAGATAGCGGTCGATAACATATGTCGTTCCCTCGCCCTTTACCTCGCTGCGCAGCATATAGAGGGTCTTTTCCCCGACCAGCGACCGGGAGACTTTGCCGAGCTTTGCCTCTTTATAGTTCTTTTTGACCATGCGCGCATAGCCTGAAAAATAGGAATCCGGCGTATAGTCTCCCTCCTTCGTGAAAGATACCAAAATATACGGCAACTCTCCCGGCGCGACCGTATAGACGTAGGCGCCCTCCTCATCCCACTGTACCGTGGCAGACGAGGGTACAAGGAAGGAAAATGTACCGTCCGGGCTGGCAACCGCCCGGCTTCCCGTCGGAACCGGAAGCAGTTCTCCCGGTTTCCGGACGGTATTGGTCTTGAATTCACGGCCGCAGCCGCTCAGGGATGCCGCCAGCATCAGCACTGCCAACACCAGGCAGCAGATTCGTTTTTGTTCCATCGCAGCCGCCTCCTTTAGCTGATGTCATTGAGATAGACCGTCTGTCCATCGGTAACCTGCACATAGGCAAGGCCGTCCGTCCCGGACGCCCACCCTGTGGGGTGGTAGCCATAGTAGGCAAGTCCCTCCTGCGTCACATGCGCGTAGACAAGCATATACTGCCCGGCCGGGAGGAGGAAGGATACTCTCGCGTTTACATCCGGACAGACGGAAAGCTGATATACGCCGGAGCCATCCTGACCGGTCGTATAGACCGATACAAAGTCGTATCCCTGTGCAAGCGCATCGGAAACGCTGAATTCCACACGGCCGCAGCCGGCACGCGCCGCGGCATAGGCGGTCTGTTCGCGGTCCCCCAGCAGACCCGCTTCGGTAAACAGGCGCGTGATCGTGTCGGCATACTGCTCCAGCCCATTGATGCGCGCGCTGAAAAGGAGGCACGCATAAACGTCGTCGTAGTCCGACAGCGGCGTGATCAGCTCAATGGAGGTGAACCACAGTCTGCTCTCCTCCGCCAGCGACATGCCGCTCTTGTACAGTCCGTAGGCAATGTGTGACAGCAGAGAATTATTTGTATGGACGCTGCCGTTGTCATTGTACCGCCCCGGATTCAGCACATTGGCGCCGTAGAATACGTCGCCGACAAAGGCCGGCTGCGCATAGGCGTTTGGATTGCTCATGGATCGCATCGTCTCTCCGCACATTTCGCCCAGCAGCCACGCGCCGTCGGTGGTCGCGCCCGCACGCATCTCGATGATATTGCCCATAATGTCGCTGTAGGCCTCATTGATCGCGCCCGTTTCATTGGCATACTTCGTGCCCTGCATGGCGCTGCGTGTCACACCGTGGGTGAACTCATGCGCCACAACGTCCAGTGCTTCACCATAGCGGTTGACCTGGCTGCTGCCGAAGCAGGCCCAGCCGTTGTTGATGCCGTAGAAGCAGGCGTTGTTTTCAGGATTTCCTTCGGCATCACACATATTGACCGTGATTAGGATCGGCGTTTCAAAACCGTCGATGGAGCGGATGTTCATATCCGCATAATAATCATAGGCCAGGAGATAATTATAATAAGTAATGAGATAATTCCCATCCCATCCCTGATTGTCCGGCGTTGTCACAAAGTCCAGCCGGCCGTTCTGGAAGTTGAACGCGGCGTAGTCAGCAACCATGATCTTCCGCTCCAGATCGGCCAGATAATACTGTCCATCCTGCGCATTATAGGCCGTGGGCACGGTGATCTGCCGGATACTGCCGTCGAAGAGCGTGACCGCGCCGGTGTAGGTTGCGGGTGTAAGGCCCTTGAAGTAATCGTCCGTCTTATAGGCGTCCGATATTTCGGAGCCGATAGAGGAGGTCGGCACGGAGGTGAGATATTCGCCCGCATAGGTCACAAAGTGTTCGATAAACGGCATATCAAAGGACACGGACTGCTCCGGATTGGAGGTATAGACGACCATGCACTCCACCGTCCGGTTGTTGTATGTCACGGCGGACTTTTGCGTGAAGTCCGTATAATAACGGTATTCAGGCTCCGGGAAACTCTGGCGAACAATGCGCTCGGCCTCTGCCGCACTGATGAAAGTTTTCTCCTCCGCGATGCCCACATTGGGTGTGAAGGAGCAGGACAGCCCCGCGGCATGGCCCTCCGGATCGACGACGACCTTCAATGTTGCATACTGAAGCGTCAGGCCGCCATACTTCTGCTGAAAGGTATAATAGGTATAGCCCATCGGATCCGTCTCCCCGTAAACGCAGAAAAATTCCGAACCGGCAGACAGACCGATCAGCGACGCAATGCCGTTGAGGGAGGAAACGGCATCCTCATAGGTTTCAATCTTACCCTCATAATATTTTCCGACCAGCGTCGTGACGTAGCCCTGATCGATGTAGGTGAACAGAGCCTTGCCGCCGCTCATCTGCTGTATGTCGTTTTCCGTAAGCTGCACGGTGTCGTTGTACTGCTTCTCCGTCGGCTGCACGCTTCCCTCGGTTTGCAGGAAGTGCTCCGGGAAATCCCGGCTGCATCCGCTCAGCAGCAAAAGCACGCTCAGCACAAGCGCCAGTGCTGCGCCGTACCTTTTCTGTCTCTTTCTCATTGGCACTCACCTCATAACTCCCGCCGCAGGAAATCGGCGTATTTTTACTACTCTATTATACGGTATCGCTGCGCTTTTGCAGAGCCGGATTTCCATTTTGTCACTATCCAAAACTGAAATCTCTCTCTTTCTTTCCGCCCCATCCCGCCCCCTGCCCGCTTCTCTTCCCCTTTTTGCTCGCCGTTCGGCATTTTTCTGCAAAAAATCGATTTTTTCTTGAAAAATCAATTGACAACTGGGGCCGACACCTATATATTGTACAATAGTGTGCTGTGTCAAAGCGGCCACAAAAATTTATAGAAATGGGGGAGGATAAATGTCCCAAGAGCTGATCCGTTTGACCAATCTCGTGATGGAGTTTGACGGCGAGCGAATCCTCGATTCGATCAATCTTTACATCAATGACCGAGAGTTTCTCACCTTGCTGGGCCCCAGCGGCTGCGGCAAGACCACCACGCTTCGTGTCATCGGAGGCTTTCTGACGCCGACATCCGGCGATGTTCTGTTCGACGGCAAACGCATCAATGAGGTGCCTGCCTACCAACGTAAGATCAACACGGTTTTCCAGCGCTACGCCCTGTTCCCGCATCTCGACGTTTATGACAACATCGCCTTCGGTCTGCGCATTGCAAAGCTGCCGGAGGAGGAGATCGACGAACGCGTGACGGAAATGCTGGAGATCGTTTCGCTGAAGGGATTCGAAAACCGCAAGGTCACATCCCTTTCCGGCGGCCAGCAGCAGCGTGTGGCCATCGCCCGCGCACTGGTCAACCGACCGAAGGTGCTGCTTCTGGATGAACCGCTGGGCGCGCTCGATCTGCGTCTGCGTAAGGATATGCAGAACGAACTCAAGCGCATCCAGCAGGCCATGGGCATCACGTTTATCTACGTGACGCACGATCAGGAAGAGGCTCTGACCATGTCCGATACCATCGTTGTCATGGACAGAGGCAAAATTCAGCAGATCGGCCGGCCGGAGGATATATACAACGAACCGAAAAATGCCTTTGTTGCAGATTTCATCGGAGAATCCAACATTCTCGACGGTGTTATGGTCGAGGACTATCTTGTCAAATTCTTTGGCCGCAGCTTCAAATGCGTGGACAAGGGCTTTGAAAAGAATGAGCCGGTGGACGTGGTCATCCGTCCGGAGGACATCGACATCGTCCCGGCGGACGTGGGACATCTCTGCGGCACCGTGACCTCCGTCACCTTCAAAGGCGTCCACTATGATACCATTGTCGACTTCAAGGGCTTCAAGTGGCTTATCCAGACAACGGATTATTGCCCGGAGGGCTCCTATATCGGCATCCGCCTGAACCCCGAAGACATTCACATCATGCACAAGAGCGAGTATTCCGGTATGTTCGGTGACTACAGCTCCTATTCCGCGGAATATGACGAGATCGCGGACGCGGAGGGCTCGGAAGATGAAGAGTAGATTTCTGTCCGGTCCCTATGTTCTGTGGATGATTCTGTTCACCCTGATCCCGCTGGGCGTCGTTGTCTACTACGCCTTCACGGATTCCATCACGGGGCAGTTCACGCTCTCCAACCTCTCCGGAATGCTGGATTATCTCCCGATTTTTCTGCGTTCGATCTGGCTGAGCGTCTTTGCCACGCTGATCTGCCTGCTGCTGGGCTATCCGGTTGCCTACTTCATTGCGGGCTGCAAGCCCTCCACGCAGCGCTTCCTGCAAATGCTCATCATGCTGCCGATGTGCATGAGCTTCCTGCTGCGCACCCTCGCGTGGGTTGCTCTGCTGGAGGACACCGGCATCATCAATAATTTCATCACCTCTCTGGGGCTTTCTCCCCTGCCGCTCATCCGCAACAACGGCGCCGTCATTCTTGGCATGGTCTATAACTACCTGCCTTATATGATCCTGCCGCTGTACACCGTCATCATGAAGATCGACAACCGCCTGGTTGAGGCGGCGCAGGATCTTGGCTGCAACAACCGTCAGGTTTTCAGCAAGGTCATCCTGCCGCTCTCTCTGCCCGGTATTGTGTCCGGTATCACGATGGTGTTCGTTCCGGCGGTTTCGACCTTCTATATTTCTCAGAAGCTCGGCTCCCCCGGCACCATTCTCATCGGCGACGTCATCGAGTCGCAGTTCAAGGCCGCCTATAATCCGAATCTCGGCGCGGCCATGTCGCTCGTCCTGATGATCCTGATTTTCGTCTGCGTGGGCATTATGAACCGCTTCACCAGCGAGGATGACGAAGAAAGCATGGTGACGCTATGAAACGATTTAACCGGATCTTCACTGTCATCATCTTTGTTTTCCTGTATATTCCCATGATCGTGCTGGCCGTCGCCTCCTTTAATAAGGGCACGGACGTGGCGGTATTCAAGGGCTTCACCTTTAACCAGTATGCTGAGCTGTTCCGCGACGGGACGCTGTTGACGCTGCTGCGCAATTCCCTGTTCATCGCGGTACTGTCCAGCCTGATTGCAACGGTTCTCGGCACGGTCGCCGTGCTCGGCATCCACAAAATGCGCGGCAAGATGCGTTCTGCGGTCATGACGATGACAAACATCCCCATGACCAATCCGGAGATCGTCACCGGTGTTTCTCTGGCGCTGCTGTTTGCCTTCGCGGGCAGCATTCTGCGTATCAAGTCCATTCTCGGCTTCTGGACGCTGCTGATTGCTCACATCACCTTCAATCTACCGTATATCATCCTGAACGTGATGCCAAAGCTCTCGCAGATGGATCCTGATCTGACGGAAGCCGCACTCGACCTCGGCTGCACGCCCATACAGGCCTTCTTCAAGGTTGTGCTGCACGAGATCATGCCCGGCATCGTATCCGGCGCGCTGATGGCCTTCACCATGTCGCTGGATGACTTCGTCATCTCTTACTTCGTCACTGGTTCGAGCTTTGTCACCCTGCCGGTGGAGATCTACAACTACACCAAAAAGCCCATCCAGCCGAAGATTTACGCGCTCTTTACGCTGATGTTCGTTGTGATTCTCATCATGATGTCCGTCATGAACCTTTTACAGGCGCGAGACAAGAGCAAGCGTCAGCACTCCCGTCTGAACAGGAGGCGTGCAGGATGAAAAAGATGCTTTCTCTTCTGCTCATCGTCTGCCTGCTTGCAGGCGTATTAAGCATGACCGCCTCTGCCGCGGAAAAGCAGGTCACCATCAACGTCTACAACTGGGGGCAGTATATCTCCGACGGCACCGACGGCAGCATTGACGTCATTGCGGAGTTTGAAAAGGCCTATCCCAACATCAAGGTCAACTACATGACCTTCGACAGCAACGAGAGTATGTACACCAAGCTCAAAACCGGCGGCTCGTCCTATGACGTTATCATTCCCTCGGACTATATGATCGAAAAGCTCATTGCCGAGGATATGCTGGAGCCGCTGGATTTTGAGAACATCCCGAACTTTCAGTATGTGGACGAAGCCTTCCGCAATCTCTCCTATGATCCGGAAAACCTCTACTCCGTTCCCTATACCTGGGGCTGCGTCGGTATCATCTATAATTCTCGCTACGTCAACGCAGAGGACGTCACCGGCTGGGAAATCTTCTGGAACAGTACCTACGCGGGTAAAATTCTGATGTTCGACAATCCGCGCGATGCCTTTGCGATTTCGGAGCTGGAGCTCGGCGACGACGTCAACGCAGAGGATCATGAAACGCTTGCCGCCGCCGCTCAAAAGCTCAAGGAAGCAAAAAACCTCTTTCAGGGCTATGTCATGGACCAGATCTTCAGCAAGATGGAGCGTGCCGAGGCGTGGATTGCCCCCTACTATGCGGGCGACTATCTCACTATGGCCGATGAAAATCCCGATCTGGAATTCGTTTTCCCGGAGGAGGGCTTCAACTTCTTTGTCGATGCGATTTGCATTCCCAAGGGCGCGGAGCACAAGGCCGAGGCGGAGACCTTCATCAATTTTCTGCTGGAGCCGGAGATCTGCGGGCAGAACTTGGAATACCTGGGCTACTCCGCTCCGCTGACCGCCGCGAAGGAGTATATGGATCCGGAGATGGCGGACAATCCCATCGCCTACCCGGATGCGGAAACCCTCGCACGCGGCAAGGTGTTCAGCGCACTCTCTCTGGAAGGCACGCAGGATATGAACAACCTCTGGCTGACCGTCAAGACTGAGGATAACTCCACACTGCGCTACCTGATTCTCACGGGCGCAGCCGTCGTGGTCGTTATCCTGCTGTGGCTGTTTTTCAAGGTGCGCAAGCGCCGCGAAAAGGCCCGCCGCTGCCGCAAATGGAAGCAAGCCTGATTATCTGACAAATATTTGACCGTCATTCATGAACGGAACCGGAACGGCTATGCCGCCCGGTTCCGTTCTCTTTTCTTCGCGATTCTCCCTATTTCCCGGCAGAATATAGGGATTTCCAGAGGTTTAACGTCATTGTGGAACTCTTTGTGCTCTTAATCCGTCCAAATAACAGAAACCAACACAGAGGGAGGAACTTATCATGAAACGAGGACTGATCTGTTTGCTGCTTGCAGCAGCGCTTCTGCTCGGCGGCTGCGCGGCCATGGCGCCTTTTGATGCCGCCAAAGATGCTCCGGCAATGAACGAAATCTACAACACCGGCACCTCCACAGGAAGTTTCAATTTTTCTGACAGAACCCCTGCCCTTTCTGACGGGCGAAAGCTCATCAAAACTCTGACACTCAGCATGGAAACGGAGGATTTCGACGCGCTCTCCACTGAAGTCAACCGCTGCGTTGCTGAATACGGCGGCTATATAGAATCGTCGGAGATTTCCGGTTTCTCTCGCCGCTCTGCAAGCTACACCCTCCGCATTCCGGCAAACCGTCTGGATGATTTCACCGCAGAGGTTACCGCTGCGGGCGTTGTGACCCGGCGAAGCAGCTCACAGGAAGACGTAACGCTGGACTATGTGGACATTCAGGCACACATTACCGCACTGAATACCGAGCGTGACACCCTGCTGCGTCTGCTGGAGCAGGCCGAAAGCATGGAGGATGTCATCACCATTCAGGACAGGATCACACAGGTGCAGTATGAGCTGGAGAGTTATACCTCCCGGCTGCGCACCTTTGACAATCTGATCGACTACGCCACCATTTCTCTCTACATCAGCGAAGTGGAGCACGCAGAGGCTATCGACGCTTCCCCCACCGTCTGGGCGCAGATCGGCCGGAATCTGAAGAATGCCTGCCGCTGGCTCGCCAAATTCTTCCGTGGGCTGTTCGTCGTGGTTGTTTCCGCCCTGCCCTATTTGGCAGTTGTCGCGATCATTTCTTTTCCCATCCTATATTTCACTGTAATCCGTCCGGCCAAAAAACGCAGAAAAGCGAAGAAGGACGAAGAGAACAAATAAGAATATGTTAGAAAAAGCTGCGGCTGGTTTTCAGCCGCAGCTTCCATTTATATTTCCTTCATCGCCGCGGCCAGAGCGCGGATCATATCCGAAATCTCCATCGCCGGGGCGCCGTTTCTGGCCTGCTCCGGCAGATAGGGCACGTGAAGAAAGCCCACGCGCGTGGGCGTACCGTCAAAATGGTGCAGCAGGCGGTAGAGCAGGTCGTTGCACACGTAGCTGCCCGCGCTGTAGGAAACCGCGCCCGGCAGCCCTGCATTTTGAATTGCCTCTGCCATTTTTCGCACAGGAAGCGTTGAGAAATAGGCCGCAGGTCCCCCCGGAACAATCGGCAGATCGTGCGGCAGATTCCCCGCATTGTCGGCAATGGCGGCATACTGTAAATTGATTGCCACCATTTCCGGCGTAACGGCTGCGCGGCCACCCGCCTGTCCGACACAGACGATCGCATCCGGTATTTCGTTTTGCACACACTTCAGCACGGCCTGCGCTGCCGCAGCAAACACCGTCGGAACCTGCAACACAGAAATCTCCGTTTCGCCGATGCGGTCGGGAAGCCGCTGCACCGCTTCCCACGCCGGATTGATTGTTTCGCCGCCGAAGGGGTCAAAACCGGTCACAAGAATCTTCTTCATTGTAGTCCCTCCCTCTTTTGGCCATTATACCGCAGAACCGGCGCATCGCGCAAGCAAAACTTTCCATGTCTTTACATTGACATTGGCGCTGCCCTTTTTCGATCAAAAAACGGAGGAGACATTCTGTCTCCTCCGTTTTGAGGGTAAATTCTTGTTCGCATCGCTTGCAGTCCGGTCTATAGACCGCATCTATTTTGCATCTTTAGGCCAGCTTTTCCCGATGGATCACGGCCAGTGCCTCTTCGTCCGCGACGAGGGTGAAGTCCGGGTGAAGCTGCAAGATCGACGCCGGGATCTGCGGCGTAACCGGGCCCCAGAAGGCGTCCTTCAGAATGTCGGCCTTGCTGCTGCCAGTGGCGATCATAACCACGCGGCGCGCCTGCATGATGTCCAAAATGCCCATCGTATAGGCCGTCGTCGGCACAAGATCAATGCTGCCGAAGAAACGCGCATTGGCCTCGCGCGTATCCTGCGTCAGCTCGACGCAGTGCGTGCCTTTAACAAACTCGTCACAGGGCTCGTTGAAGCCGATGTGCCCGTCACGGCCGATACCGAGAAGCTGCAAATCCACGCCGCCCAGCGAATGGATCAGCGCATCATACTTTTTACCCTGCCCTTCGGCGTCCGGATCGAGGCCGTCGGGAAGGTGGACATTTTTCGGATTGATGTTGATGTGGTCAAAAAAGTTGTGGTGCATGAAATAGGCATAGCTCTGCTCATGCGCGGGCGCAAGGCCGACATACTCGTCCAGGTTTACGCTGCGTACCCTGGAAAAGTCCACGTCGCCCTTTTTATACCAGTCAATGAGCTGTTCATACGCGCCGATGGGCGAGCTGCCCGTGGCCAGACCAAGCACGCAGTCCGGCTTCAGAATGACCTGCGCGGAAATGAGGTTTGCAACCTGTCGGCTTGCCTCGCGGTAGTCTTTTGCTTCTATCAGTCTCATTTTTATGCCTTCTTCCTCTGTAATCATCATACAATTTCCATGCGGCCGGGAAGCCGCTGCTGTAGAAAAATTGCCTTTCAGGTCAAATCCGGCAGACTGTACCGTACCCGAAGCAACGCTGCCTTATCCAAAAATAATTTTCAGAGGGCGCATTCGCTCAGCAAAAATGTGTTTTGCGAAATATGCGTTTTTTTGCGATTTCTACTATTATAATACGATTTTTTGGAGAGTTTGTCAATGGTTTTCCACCCATTGCATTTGGCAGAAGCAGAGATATATTAGCCCGAACTACTGAAGTTTTTATCATTTTCAACGCATCCGTTCCTATCATGCATACATGCATTGTTCGGGTGCCATTTGCCCGCCTCAGTTCATCAGGCCAACGTTCCGGCCGTCGTCGGCTTCCAGCTCGCGGAAAACAGGAGCAAGCAGTGTGCTTGCAATGTAACTAACGAACGCAAAGCCCAGCAGCAGCCAGAAAACCAGCGTTTTGAAGAACAGCGGCAGGGAAAAATAGGCAATAAGGAGTGGAAGTACATTGAGCAGCAGCATTACCAGCGTACGTGGCAGCTTGACGATCAGCAGGACGCCCGCATTGACAAAGTGCTCCTTCAGTGTGTTTTCATAGCGCGCGATAAGGGGAAACAGGTACGCACCCAGCGACAGCACAACCGCACTCAGGACGCCTATGATGCACTTGCAGAGAAACAGCAGCGCTCCGGACGTGTAGGCCATCGCCAAAATCAGATTGCAGGCCATCCCGGCAAAGAACAGCAGCATCAGCATCCAGGCGATCGTCGCCTGCTTGAAATTGTCGCAGAACGCCCGGAAAAAGGTCTTGACCACTCCCTTGTCCCCGTCAAACGCAATGTTTTGCGTTACCTTATTCAGCGCAACGATAGACGCGCCGCAGGTTACGATCGGAATGGAGCAGACGAGAAAGAAAAAATTCACCATGATCATCTCGCCCACCCGGGAAAGGAAGCGCATAAAGGGGTTGTCGGGATTAAACAGATTTCTCATTGTGTACCGCCTTATCGGATGTCGTAAACCGTTTTGAATACGGCATTTTCACGCAGCTCGGCAGCGGATTTCTCGGTCTTTACAAAGACGCGATAGGGCGCTTTATCCGTCAGACTGAAGAAATTATCGCTCAGGACGCAGTCAAACCCGCAGAAATCGAGGAAGACGCCCTTGGTAAAGACATCGGAGGATACCGCGATCTCTACGCCGCCGTCCTTGTCCACGAACTCTGCCTGAAGCGTCGGCTTCCGCCATGCAAAATGCTTTGCCGGAACGAGCGTTTCAACACGCCGCGTCAGGAAGGCGCCCTGCGCGTCATACAGATCCGCTGCAAGGAAGCAGGAATAGGGATCAAATTCCGGGAGCGTGTAGGTCAGCACGTCAGAAGAGCTCAGCGCAGTGACCTCGACCGCGCACTCGCGGCGGTCAAGCTCCGTCAGATCTGCACGGCACAGCGTGAGCCGGACGCTTCCGCGGAAGGTCTCTCGCGTTTCATTGGCAATATTCACCGCGAGCGTGCCGTTTTCCGCAAACAGTCCCATTGCAACCGGCGCATAGAAGCGGCGCGCGGCATAGTGCAAGGCTTTATAGCGTCCGAAGTAATCCACACTCGACCAGGACGCAACCGGCCAGCAATCATTGAACTGCCAATAGATTGAGCCCATGCAATAGCCGCGTTCGCGGCGGAAGTGCTCCACACCATAGGCAATCGCATCTGCCTGCAAGAGCTGCGAGGCATAGACCAGATTCTCAAATTTGGACGGATACAGATAGTTATTTGACAAATAACGAAGAATATTACCGTTTCCACCCTTACATTTCTGGTGGTTTTCCATCACGCGGGAGAAGCAGTTTTCGTCCTCTTCCTTGCAGAAGCTGCGAATGGTTTTCATTGAGGGGAAGCTTTCGAAGCCATATTCCGAGCAGAAGCGGAAGTGCTCTTGTCGGTAAGCCGTGAAGGGTACGCCGCCATGCCAGACCTTCCAGTAGTGCGTGTCGCCGCGTGAGAATTCACCGGGCTCGTCAAACCCGCCGCCTGAGGATGGGCTGGACGGCCAATAGAAGGTGTCCGGGGCGAGTTCGCGGCAAAGCTGCGGCAGAAGGTGCTCATACAGGCGCAGATAATCCTGATGCACCAGCTCATCATTTTGTGCACCGCCGAGGATCATATCCTCCATTTCGTTGTTGCCGCACAGAAGTGCAAGCGAGGCATGGTGCTGAAGGCGGCACAGGTTATCCGTTGCCTCCCGCCTAAATTCCTCTTCCATGTCGTCAGTCATCCAGATATTTGCGCAGGCAACCATAAAATCCTGCCAGACCATCAGGCCGTACTCATCGCACAGGTCGTAGAAATCATCCTCTGGATAGTATCCGCCGCCCCAAACGCGCAGCGTGTTGAAATTCGCATCCACTGCCTGGCGGATGAGCTGCTCCTGCCGCTCGCGTGTCACGCGCGTGAGGAGGTTATCCATCGGGACATAGTTTGCACCCATGGAGAAAATCTTGATCCCGTTGAGTACGAAGCAAAACTCACTGCCCCGTCCATCGGTATCCTTTGCTGTGCTGACGGTCAACGTCCGCAGGCCGATTTTCTTCTTCTGGCAGTCAATTACACGGCCGTCAGAAACCAGCCGGACTTCAAGCTCATAAAGGGGCTGCTCGCCGTAGCCGCGCACCCACCAGAGGCGCGGAGATTCTACACGGAACGAACCTTCGCCATCCGTCAGGGTGATTTCCTTCCCATCCAGCAGCGCCGTGAAAGTGCAGCCGCTTTCCTTGGCGGTAGACACCCGCAGATCGACATCCACAACACCGTCATGATGGCGTTGGTTGACAAGGACGTGATCAAGCCGGTCGGTATCATAGAATTTCAGTTCCACCGGGCGCAGAATTCCCATGTCGGGCAGTGTCGGGCCCCAATCCCAGCCGGACTGATACATCGCCTTGCGCAGATGCGCAGCGCCGGGCAGCGTGTCGCCGTCGTTCATATAGAGATAGTGGCGGCGCTGTGCCTCTGCAAAATAACGCATCGGAGAGGAGAATTCCAGTCGAATGGTATTCTTGCCGGGAAGCAAGAGCGTTTTGACCTCGTAAACATAGGTGCGGTGCATATTCCGGATGCGATCCAGCCGTTTTCCGTTGAGATACACGGCGCAGATCGTGTCAATTCCGGCAAGCGTCAGCTCTGCAAAATCATGTGCAAACAGCGCATCCTCCACAGAAAACTCCGCCGTGAACGCGCAGTCCTTCTCGCCAAGGTGCTGCAACTCGCGTTCGTTCAAACCGTAAAACGGGTCGGGAATTTTCTCATGCTCAAGCAGAACGCTGTACATTGTACAAGGGGCCTTGCAGGGCAGGTGCAGATCTTCAAAGTGAAACAACCAATCGCGGATTATCATGTTCGTCCTCTCCTTCAGGAATTATGGATCTCAATCGACCAGCAGTTGCGGTAGACTTTGCCGGGAGCAAGCACGGCCAGATTGTCCTGCTCCTCCAGAACCGCCTTTCGGCCCGCATAGGCAGGCAGAGAGAGCCACGGTTCAATGCAGACATATGGGGCATCGGTATTCGGCATATGCCAGAATCCAACATAGCGCATTTGCGGGAAACGGACGGTCACGGCATGCGCATCATCCTCCGCGCACAGGGTGACTTCCTTCGCCGTATCGCTCAGTATAATCGCATCCTCGTCAAACATCTCGTGCCGAAGCGGAATATCCGTTCCGTTCCGGAGCGCAAAGGGCGTCGTTTCTCCCGTAACAAAGCACTCCGGTGAAAAAAGGATACGCTGCGGCGCACAGGGCTCACTGAAGCGAAGGCAGTAGTCCTCAAAGCGCTTTCCCCCGGCAAGGGGAACGCGGAACCCGGGATGCCCGCCGAGGCCGAAATACATCGGCCTGACATCCAGGTTTTCCACCTCAAAGGTCACATTGAGGCATTTCCCCTCCAGAGCATAGCCAATGCGGAAGGAAAACTCGCGTGGATACTGATCCAGCGTATACTCGTCGCTGTGCAGCTCCAGGACAATGCGTTCAACACTTTGTTCCAGCAGGCGGAAGCGGCGATAAGGTGCAATGCCGTGGATCTGCATCTCATGCTCCTCGCCGTCCAGAGTGTACTTTCCCTGTGGCAGCCGGGCAATGTAAGGGAACAGGTTCAGTGCGCGGTCCGGCCAATACGCAGGGTTGCCGTCCCACAGGTATTGCGTACCTTCTGCGTCGCAGATGCTCTGAAGCTCCGCGCCATCCGGGGAAACGGTCACGGTAAGATCCTGATTCGCAATTGTGTACATCCTTGTTTCCTCCAATTATCTTTTATGCAAACGGATTTTCAGTCGGATATGGGAGGGCTTTGGGCTGATTGTAGGCAATATCGCGCACACCGAGCAGCTTAAAGACCTCAAACAGCGCCTTGCCGTAGTGACCGAAAGCCACCGCGCCATGGTGCGGATAACGTTTCTCGATCAGTACATGACGGTAGAAGCGTCCCATCTCATGGATGGCAAAAATGCCGATCCCGCCAAAGCTGCCTGTCGCAACCGGAAGCACCTCGCCCTGCGCAATGTAGGAGCGCAGCGTTCCTTCACTGTCGCACTGCAAGCGGTAGAATGTGATCTCCGAGGGTGCGATGTCAGCCTCCAGCGTGCCGCGGGTAAAGTCCGGCGTGCCGCCGTTTTCAAGAAGGCGGTTTTGAATGAGCTGATATTTCACCGCGCGGTCGGCACAGAGCTTGCAGCTCGGCGTGTTGCCGCAATGGAATCCCATGAAAGTATCGGTCAGAGTATAGTCAAATCTGCCCTGAATCTCCGAGGCAAAGAGGCTCGCCGGAACGGAATTGTTGATATCCAGCAGCGTGACCGCATCCTGGCTGACGCAAAGTCCGATGTACTCGCTCAGCGCACCGTAAATATCCACTTCACAGGCTACGGGGATCCCGCGCGAAACGAGTCTTGAATTTACATAACACGGTTCAAAGCCGAACTGCTCCGGGAAAGCCGGCCAGCACTTATTCGCAAAGGCGACGTAGTCGCGTGCGCCCTTGTGAGTCTCCGCCCAGTCCAGCAGAGTCAGCTCAAACTGCGCCATGCGTTCCATCAGGTCTGCGTAGTAGCGACCCTCACCCAATTCGCGCTTCATATCCTCGCAGACTGCCGGAATGCGCGCATCACCGGCGTGCGCTTTATATGCCACAAGCAGGTCAAGCTCCGAGTTTTCCTCCACCTCGACGCCAAGCTCATAGAGGCCGTGGATTGGCGCATTGCAGGCGAAAAAGTCCTGCGGACGCGGCCCGAAGGTGATGATTTTCAGATTCTTCACGCCGATCACCGCGCGGGCGATGGGCAGGAATTCCCTGATCATCCCTGCGATTTCCTCCGCCGTACCAACCGGATACTCCGGAATATAGCCTTTGAGGCCGCGCAGGCCGAGGTTGTAGGAGCAGTTGAGCATACCACAGTATGCGTCGCCGCGCCCGCTGATGAGGTCGCCGTCGCCCTCGGCCGCCGCAACAAACATGCACGGGCCGTCAAAATACTTTGCGATCAGCGTTTCCGGCGTTTCCGGGCCAAAATTCCCCAAAAAGACAACAAGCGCATTGCAGCCCGCCGAATTCACGTCAGCAACCGCCTTCCGCATATCCAGTTCGTTTTCTACGGTTACGGGGCATTCATAAATGCCGCTTTCCTTTACGATGTTGGCACGGCGCATTTGCGAAAGCGTGCGCGGAAAGCAGTCGCGAGATACCGCGATGATTCCAAGCTTTACTTCCGGAATGTTTTGAATCATTTTCATCTTGTCCATAAAGCCTCCTAAGCGAGTTTGGAAAATACGGGTTTCAGTGAAGGATAGAGCAGTTGATATTTCTTGTAGCGTTCCTCATATTTGGCCGTGAGCATCGGTTCCGGTTCGGTAGTCGCAGCAATTTCGACAAGAGCCTTCGCCGCTTCGCGCACGGAGGAAAACTCCCCGCAGCCGACCATGGCAAGCATGGCCGCACCATAGCCCGGGCCCTGCTCGGTTTTGACCATATCAAGCGGGATCCCCAGGACATTGGCGAAAATTCTGCGCCATAGCGGACTTTTCGCACCGCCGCCGCAGATGTTCGAACGGGAAATCTCAATGCCGAGCGATTTTGCAACCTCAAAGGAGTCGCGGATTGCAAATGCCACGCCCTCCAGAACCGCCTGCAAAAGATCTGCACGCGAGGTGTCCATGGTCATACCGAGGAAGGTGCCGCGCGCATTTGTATCATTGATCGGGCTGCGCTCACCCATCAGGTAAGGAAGGAAATAGACATGGTTATCTCCGAGTTTTTCCTCAGGTATTTCGTTCTGTTCTCCGGAATAATCCTCTGTTTTCAGAATATTTTTGCAGAACCACTGATTGCAGCTCGCCGCGGAGAGCATACAGCCCATCAGGTGATAGCCGCCGTCGGCATGGGCAAAAGCATGCAGCGCGTTGTTCGGGTCAACGCCGAAGGTTTCGGAGGAAATAAAAAGTGTACCGGACGTGCCAAGCGATAGATTGCATCCGCCCGCACCCACGGTTCCGGTGCCTACGGCTGCCGCCGCGTTGTCGCCCGCACCGGCAACGACCCTGACCGTTTCCGGCAGCCCGAGCTGCTCGGCTGCCTGTCTGGTGAGCGTACCGACAACTTCAAAGCTCTCATAGAGTCTCGGAAGCTGCGCCTCCGTGATGCCACAGATGGAAAGCATCTCCTGTGACCAGCGCTTGTGTTTTACGTCAAGCAGCAGCATTCCGGAAGCGTCAGAGTAATCACAGGAGTGGATCCCTGTCAGGTTGAAGTTAACATAATCTTTTGGGAGTAAGATCTTTGCGATTCTGTGGTAGTTTTCGGGTTCATTTTCGCGCATCCAGAGGATCTTGGGCGCGGTAAACCCGGCAAAGGCGATATTGGCCGTCAGTTTGGAAAGGTGTTCGCGGCCGACCTCCTCATTGAGGTACTCGACCTGCTTGGCTGTTCTGCCGTCGTTCCACAAAATCGCCGGCCGGATCACGCAATTCTGCGCATCGAGCGCAACAAGCCCGTGCATCTGCCCGCCTGCGCCGATGCCGGCAACCTGCGATGCGTCAAATCCCAGAAGCAGCTCCGGCACACCTGCAACAACCGCATTCCACCAGTCCTCCGGATTCTGTTCAGACCAGCCGGGCTGCGGAAAGCTGGAGGGGTAAGTCTTCGTAACCGTATTCAGAATTGTACCCTGCGCATCGACAAGCAGGAGCTTGCAGGCAGAGGTTCCAAGATCAATTCCAATATATAGCATGCCAATCACCTATAAAACAAATTCACCGCACAGTTTTGTTTCGCCGCAGTCCGAGAGAAACCATTCAATGCGACCGGGAGGCGTACACTGTCGCATTGCGCTGTCATACTGCATCAAGCTCTCCTCCGGAATTGCTATCGTCGCGCGCTGTGTTTCACCCGGCGCCAGATATAGTTTAGTAAAACCGCAAAGCTGTCGAATTCGGCTCGTCGCAGCGCCCTGCATCCGGTGCAGATAAAGCTGCGGTACCGCCCAGCCATATCGTGTTCCGGTATTGCGCACGGAAAACGTCAGCGTAAGCGCATTTGGGGCAGGTTTCGCCGCAAGCTCATAGGAAAAATCAGTGTAACTCAGGCCGCAGCCAAAACTGTAACGCGGACGAGTGACATTATAATAGGTGCCGGCGCGATAGGAGTCCTTTGCGTTATAATACACCGGGAGCTGCCCCGCATAATCCGGCAGGGAAACCGCCAGGCGTCCGGCAGGCTCTGCCTTACCAAACAGCAGACGCGCGAGCGCATCTCCGCCGGTTGGCCCGGGATAGAAAGCGCAGACGATCACATCGGAAAGCGCATCCACCTCTGCCATTTCGTAGGGGCGTCCAGCGATCAGCACCGATACAACCGGCTTTTTCAGCAAATGCAGCGCATGAAGCAGCGCAAGCTGCTCGCCCGGCAGGCGAAGCAGGGCATCGTCCACGTTCTCGCCGCAGTCCATGCTCGTTTTGCTCTGAGCCTTTGCAGCACCGTTTGCATCAAATTCACACGTTGTGAAGCGGCTGGAAGTTCCGCCCAGAACAGCAACGACCATATCGCAGTCTGCAAGCGCATCCGCTGCGTTCCGCGTCCATTCCGGATCGCCGGCAAACATCGGGCAGCCCGGGAAATAGACGAGTTCGTGCCCAGTTTCGCTCAGCAGACGTTCCAGTCCCTGCAGCGGTGTACTCCCCGTTCCAGGGCGCTGCGGGGGTGTATAGTCTCCGAGCTGATTGTACAGTGCATCCGCATTCGGCCCGACAAGGCCAATTTTCATCGAATTCTCTGCCGAAATTGGAAGCAAATTATTTTGATTCTTCAGGAGAACCATGCTCTGCTCCGCAAGGAGCGCCGCCTGCGGATAGGCCTCATATGAGAAGATTGCATCATTTTCAGGAAGATACGGCTGATCAAACAGGCCACGGCGGAATTTCAGAACCAGGATACGACGGGCTGCCTCATCAATTTTCTCCTCGGTGGTGAGTCCCAGCCGAACTGCTTCCTCCAGACGCGCAAAGGCCGTGTCCCAGAGTCCCATATCCACGCCTGCATTCAGCGCGGCTGCACCGGAGTGCGTCCGGTCGCCGGTAACAGCGTCCAGCTGATCCAGCGCCACGCCGTCTGACATGACAAATCCATTGAAGCCGTATTCCTCGCGCAAAAGCTCCGTTAAAAGCCAGCGGTTCGCATGACAGTATATACCGTCAATTTCATTGTAAGCCGCCATAAAAGATGAAACTCCTGCTTCTACACAGGCTTTCGCCGGCGGGAGGTGGATTTCGCGCAGTTCGCGCGGGCCGATGCGGGCAGCACTTGCATTGACACCGCCGGTCGTTTCACCCTGTGCGCACAGGTGCTTGGCAACTACATCCACTCCCTGCGACTGAATCCCGCGCACGACGGCCTCGGCCATCCGCGAGGCCAGGTAGGGATCCTCGCCGAAGCATTCCTCGCTTCTGCCCCAGCGGGGGTCCCGCAGAACATCCAGCGCGGAAGCAAGGGCAAGGTCGACACCGGCTGCGCGGAGCTGCTGTCCGCAGACTTCGGCTGCCTGCCGTAAAAGTTCCGGGGAAAAGCTGCATGCACTTGCAAGATTGACGGGAAGAAGATATCCGTCCAGCGCCTGATGGCCGTGCGGACATTCACTGCTGAACAGCGCTGGGATGCCGAAGCGTGAGTGTTCTATCACATAACGCTGCACCTGATTGCGCGCACGGACGGCTAACCGTCCGGTCAGACCGTTTTCAAAGTCTCTTGCTGACCAAGGATCGGCGCGGTGCAGGCCATAGAGCGCGCCGAGGCCGCCATAGCGGGCGACCTCATCTGTAAATTCCTGCGTGAGGGCGATATTCTCGCCCTCACGCGTATAGATTTGGAAGCCGTAGAGCCGCTGATTGAGCTGCCCGATTTTTTCCCGCAGCGTCATGCGCGAGAGCAGATCCTCTGCGCGCATCTCCGGAGAAAGCGTTTTGTTCTGATAAGGTTCCATATTACATCATTATTTAAGCAGGATTGTCTTGATCTCAAAGGGTTTCATCGTGAAGCGCAGCATGCCATTTTCCACAGGCAGCTCTGTCTCAATTTCTTCAAGCAGGTTGGTTTCGTATGCGTGCGACACACCGGCCGGTAGGGTAAGCGTTGTCTTTGTACGGGCATTTTCCGACTCGTAAAGGCGCAGAATTGTTCCCTGACCATCCTCGGCCTGCTTGACCGTTTCAAGAACAACGTTCGGCGCATCCACGGACGCATAGCTGAAGCATGCGCCAGGCGTACCACCGGCAACGGCATAGGCCGGAAGGTTGAGCTTGTAGCCTTCGCGGACGGTTCCCGCCTGCTTCCACGTTTCGCCATGGGGATAGAGCGAATAAGTGAAGGTATGCAGTTCAACGTCGGTGTTCGGGTTCGGCTCAATGCCGCTCTTGATCAAAGTGAGGGCGAGCGAGCCGTTCAGAATGCTGTGGCCGTACTTGCAGTCGTTGAGCAGGCTCACGCCGTAATGACCCTCGGAATAGTCCACCCACTTATGTGCACAGCTTTCGAAGCGTGCCTTGTCCCAGCTTGTATTGCTGTGAACTTTTCTTGTTACATTACCGAACTGGATGTCAAAGGTAGCCTCGTCCGTGTGGATATCCAGCGGGAATTCCACCTTGAGCAAGTGCTGGTGCAGCTTCCAATCCACCGTCGTTTCAAAGTCGATGCGTCTGGTATCGGCGTAGAAGTGAATCTTCTGGCGGATGGTGCTGAGACTGCACTGATACTCCAGCTCCAGCGTCGTGCGCACCGGGCCGTCCTCCGTCCAGCGCATGGAGACGAGGTCGTCAACATCCCAGGACTTTTCGGTGTAGAAGCGGTCGATATCCCAGTTGTCATAATAAATCGGCTTGTCCTCATACAAGCGGAAGAGGTTCGCTTTTTCTCCGGATTTTACCAGTTCTCTGTCGAAATCCTTGTCAAAAATTGAGGAGAGGTGACCGTTCTCATCCAACTCGACCCGATAGAAGGGCGTTTCCAGAATCCGTTCGCCATCGCGGTGGAAGGGGCTTTCCTTCTGCGCCTGCGCAAGGCGGTAGGTACGCCATCCCTTGGAAGGCAGTGCCTTGAGATAGGCAACTGCGCCGTTCTCCGTCTTTTGGATGGGATAGAGCGAGCCGTTCTCGTCAGCCAGTGCAGTAGCGGATACGTTGCCCAGTTCGACCACGTCGTCGCGGGTAAAGCCCAGTGTGTTGACGACCGTCAGTCCCTCTCCCTGGCCGGCAATGCCGCGCAGGCGCTCCGCGATGAGCTGCTTGACCTCGACAGCTAGGGCATCATACTCCGCCTTCGTGACCTCGTAGACCTCTGCGATGGAGCTGCCGGGGAGAATGTCGTGGAACTGGTTGAGCAGTATGACGTCACGCCACAGACGGGTATCTTCCTCCGCGGGATAGTTGCCTGCAAGAACGCCCAGGAGCTCAAGGTCCATCATCAGGAACTCGCTCTTGCGGTTGCCCTTTTTGTTGCGGGCCATGGAGGTGTAAGTGCCGCGGTGATATTCAAAATAGAATTCGCCTTCCCAGGTTTCCAGACGGCGGTTGTCCCTGACGCGCTCGTTCAGCTCTTCAAAGTAGGTGCGCGCCGTCTCCTGGCGCACCTTCGGCAGGCCGCGGATGCCCTTTTCCATGCGCTCGGACGTTTCAAGCATCTGACGGGTCGGGCCGCCGCCGCCGTCGCCGTAACCGTAGGAGATCAGGACATCGTTGTTGATCTCCTTATTCTGATAGCGCTCCCATGCTCCCATGACAGCATCGGGGTGCAGATTGCCATTGTAGGTCGTAAAGAAGCTCTCCTTGGGATCCTGGCCGACGCCAAGGGTGGTGATCAGATGGGTGAGAACCTCGGTGCCGTCAATTCCCTTCCACAGGAAGGTGTCGTTGGGGATACGGTTGATCTGGTTCCACGCGAGCTTGGTGGTCATAAAATAATCGACGCCGGATCTCTTCATGATCTGCGGCAGAGCACCGGAATAGCCAAAAACGTCCGGAAGCCACAGGATTTTATTGTCCTTGCCAAATTCCTCACGGAAGAAGCGCTTGCCGTACAGGAACTGGCGCACAAGCGACTCGCCCGAAGTCAGGTTACAGTCGGCCTCCAGCCACATGCCGCCCTCGACTTCCCAGCGGCCCTCGGCCACGCGCTGCTTGATTTTCTCATACAGCTCCGGATAACGCTGCTTGAGGAAGTAATACAGCACCGGCTGGCTGGACATGAATTTATAGCTTGGGAACTCGTCCATAAGCTTGAGCACGGTGGCAAAGGAGCGCACAACCTTCTCGCGGGTCTGCGCAACCGTCCACCACCACGCCACGTCGATGTGGGTATGGCCGATGCATGTGGCAATAACATCGCTTGCCCCGCACATTTTTTCATAGAGATTTTCCGTGATATACTGCTGCGCGCGCTCCACGGAGGCATAGAAATCCGCAGAATACGGCACGCGCATATCGAGCAGGTTGATCGTATCGTTCAGAACTGTCTGAAGTTCTAGGCGCACCTGGCTGTCCTGTCCAAGGCGGTCAAATGCCTGACGGGGTACCAGAAGATCATAATACAAATGATTCAGCCGCTCGTCAAGCACATATAGATTGGCAAGGAAGGCAAATTCACGGTGAAGCGTGCCGGTATAGGCCTGAATGTCCAGCGTCAGTTCCTCACCGCCGACGGCGCACTTGCGCAGAAGCACTTCGCGGTGATTCATGTCGGCGCCCTGCACGACCTCATGATTGACAAACACCAGGAACTGCGGGTTTTTGCCGTCGTCCCACTCCTCGATCTGGGTGTGCAGTCTCAGCCAGACGGACTTACCGTCCATGCTCTGCGGAATGGTAATACGGCTACGGAACCAATAGTGCGTGCCGGGAATGCCGTGGAAATCCGTGGCCTGTCCCTGGAACTTCCCTTCGAACTGGTCGGTTCCGGCGTAATCGGCATACCAGTGCATCCGCTGGCAGTCGAAGTTTTCCCAGGGTGCCGGGGCGGCGTCAGCCTCCTCCGGGCGGAAGAACTGACCCTTTTTATACTCCCAGTCCGGAAGACCTAGGCTGTCGGTGAAACGCAGCATACCGAGTTGGTTGCAGATGACTTGAATCCTCTGGTCGATAAAGTACATAGTAGTTTCCCTCACTTGCTTGAAAATTGCTTGTTGTCTATTTGCAGAGCGGAGCCGTCGGATAGTCGGCGGTTCCGCGCCGAAAACAGAAGCGGAGCCTTCTTTTTTCGTGCAGATTTCCGAAACAATATCTCAAAAAGGGGAGCCGGTGCGTGCGCATCGGCTCCCCTTGCCGTAACACGGGGTTAGTTACTTATTTTGCCCAAGCATCGAGCTGAGCCTGTACCTCGGCAAGGATCTTGTCGAAGCCGGACTCACGCATAGCGGAGAGCATGCTGTCGATGGTTGCCTCGGGGTCAGCAGCACCGGTCATGAGCATCGGACGATACTCCTGATAGATCGCGACACAAGCCTTGATCTCATCAGTGACTTTGGTCTGGTCGAAGGTGAAGCCCAGAGCGGGGGAAGCAACAGCCTGAGCGTTCAGAGCCTGAACCTCGGCCCACTGGTTGGAGTCGTCGCCTTCCTTGTAGGAGACGTTGAAGAAGGTGCCCTGCGTGTAGCCGGCCATCTTCCAGGTCTTGCTGGTGTCAACAGCAACCTTGCCGTCAGCGGTGTAGTTGAAGTTGTCGCCTTCGAGGCCATAGTACAGAGCGTCACGGACATAGGAGTCGGTGTTGACCAGCTCGAGGAGCTGCAGAGCCTTTTCCGGATGCTTGCAGGAAGCGGAGATGCTGTTGATGGAACCCTGAACGGTAGAGTTGGACATCACGGTGTCGCCCCACTGGATCGCGACGGCATCAACGCCCATGTTCGGACCCCAAGTGGTCTTCGCAGCAGCGGACCAGCCCTGTGCCACGAAGCACGGACGGTACTGAGGAGCCTCGTCCAGAACGGCAGCGTCGGAGTTGACGTAGCCAGCCTGATACCAGGAGCGCAGAGTTGCCAGACCAGCCTTGATGTCTTCCTGCTCGAAGACGGAGACAGCCTTAGCCTCGCCGCCCTTGTAGGAAACGCCGATTGCCGGGAAGCCGAGGGAGAGATCGTCGTAGTTCATGCCGTAGAGAGCATCCAGACCACCCTTGTTCAGGATGAAAACGGATTCGCCCTTCTTCTCATACATAGCCTTGAGGATCGGGGTGACAGCTTCCATGGTGTGAGCGCCTTCGAAGTCAAGGCCGGTGGACTTCACGAGTTCTTCGTCATAGATGAAGTACATCGTGGCAGAGGAGTCCTTATAGGTGGGAACGCCGTAGATCTTGCCATCAACTTCCAGGGACTTCCAGTAATCCTCGGGGATGAGGTTGGTCAGGCCGGGGACGGAGTCGAGCATGCCGCTGATGTCAGCCAGAGCATTGAGGTTGATGTCGGAAGTGTAGGTGCCGTTGTTGCCGAAGATGATGTCGTACGGCTCGTTGGTGGAGACGATGACGTTGCGGCGGGTATCCCAGTCGCCCCAGGAGATGACTTCGACGTCCAGATGCACGCCGATCTTTGCTTCGAGGTACTTGTCGAGGTTAGCCTTCCATGCGTCATAGTTTTCGGGCATACCGCCGCCAACAGTGACCCACTTCAGATCGACGATTTCGTCGGTGGGAGTCTTGGAAGACGGCTGGGAGTCGTCAGGCTTGCTGGGGTCGGTGGGAGTTTCCAGATCGCCGGCGCAGCCAACAAAGAGAGCAGCGACCATAACGATAGCCAGAAGCAGTGCGAGAAGTTTCTTCATTTCAGTTCCTCCTAAATATATTTGGGGTTTGCGATTTATTGTAGCGGCACCGCCGCTTCAATACGGTTTTGGTTATCCCTTCACGGCGCCGATGGTCAGGCCGGAGATGAAGTAGCGCTGGAAGAAGGGATAGATGCAGGCAATCGGAACAGCAACGACAAAGGCGATTGCCATTCGGACGGATTCGGTTGGCATGGTTCTTATCAGGTCCGCCGTGCCGAGGCTGGCCGTCGGGTTCTTGGTCAGGAACTGGATGTTGCTCTGCATGGCCTGCAGCAGCGCCTGCAAAGAGCGCAGGCTGTCGCTGCGGATGTACAGCAGGGACTGATACCAGTCGTTCCAGTAGCCGAAAGCAAGGAACAGCGCGATGGTCGCCAGCACCGGCTTGGACACCGGCAGGACGATCTTGAAGAATATCGTCCACTGCGATGCGCCGTCAATACGTGCCGATTCGATCACGGAGTCCGGGATCGTAGAATTAAAGAAGGTTCGTGTGATGATGACGTTGAAGCTGGACACCGCAAGCGGCAGAATCAGAGCCCAGATGGTATCTGTCAGCTTCAGGATGCGGGTGTTGACCACATAGGATGCCGCAAGACCGCCGCCGAACACCATCGGGATAAAGATCAGGATGGTCAGGAAGCCGTGCAGCTTATGCTCTCTTCGGGACAGGACGTAGCCCATGAGGGAGGTCAGCATCACGCCGAGGGCAGTGCCGATCACCGTGACCTCGATGGAAATCCACAGAGAATGCAGAATGGTTGCGCGCTGGGTCCAGAGGTACTTATAGGCGCTGGCAGAAATGGTTTTGGCAGTGACGTAGAACTGATAGCCCTGTGTACGCACGACCTGTTCATCCGTGATGGAAATAACGAAAATGAAAATCACGGGGAGAAGGCAGGACAGCGCCAGAATCAGGAACAGCAGATTGAACAGGACATTGGTCGTCGGACGGATCCGGTTGAGCTTTGTCGCATTGTCATTTTTGGAAACGGGATGCTTTCTTTTCATCTTGCTGCACCTCCCGTTAAATCAAGGCGCTGGACTTGTCGATCTTGCGAACGATTGCATTAGCCAGCAGGATGGTCGCGCAGCCGACGATGGACTGGAACATGGACGCCGCCGCGCTCTGTGCGATGCTCGTGCTGCCCGTGACCATCTGGTAGATCTTCACGTCAAAGGTTGCCACGACCGGAGTCAGCGGCTGTCCTGCACCTCTTGTTACCTGATAGAACAGGCCGAAGTCCGAGGAGAAGATATGGCCGACAGCCATAATAAACATCATAATAATGATGGGCTTGAGCGAAGGAATGGTCACATACCATGCCTGCTGCCACTTTGACGCGCCGTCAAGAGAAGCCGCTTCGTAAAGGGTGGAGTCAATGCCGGTGATGGACGCCAGATAGACGACCATGCTGTAGCCGATCACCTTCCAGATATGCATAATGACCAGTATGTACGGCCAATATTTCGGTTCCGCATACCAGTTGATGTTCTCGCCGCCGAAAGCGCGGATCAGACCGTTGAGCAGGCCCTTATCCGTAACGAGCATTGCGTAGACGAAATAGCTGACGACCAGCCACGACATGAAGTGCGGCATGAACATGAGCGTCTGATAGAACTTGGACTTGCGTTTGCTGTAAATATTGCTGATCATGATTGCCAGGCCGACCGGCAGGACAATGTCCAGCACGATAAACGCGGCATTGTACAGCAGCGTGTTGCGCAGGATCTGCGGGAAATCACGCAGCTTGATAAAATACTCAAAGTTCTTAAACCCGACCCACTTGCTTTGGAACAGGTTGTATAAGAAGCTCTTGGAGGCATCGACGATCTTATAGTCCTTCATTGCCAGAATCAGACCGAACATCGGCAGATAGCAGAAGAGGATATACCATACGATCGTCGGAACGGCGAGAATTGTCAGTTCAATATCATCGCGCGTCCACTTCCAGAAGGGCTTCTTCTTCACCCCTGTGGCACGGGGCTTCAGTCTTGTCATTTCTTCACCCTACTTCCCTATAATTTCTTTCGTTGCGTCTCTCAATTTGCATTTCATTGTATCTCTATTATACAGAGAACCTCTCCGGATTTATAGTCTGAAAACGGAACTTAATAGTATGAAAAGGATACATTTTTAGAATTTTTTTCAAATGCTTTCCTGCGTTTATTTTCCGTTTTCGTCGAGTTGCACAATTTCAACAGCTAATTATTGTGCAAGCCTCCAGTTCTTTCGAATTGTACAGATATCTTGGAAAGTGTCCTTTTCATACTAGCATTTCTTCGTTTTTTATGTCATAATAGACGCGCTTGAGGGCTCGTCCCGATTCAAGAAAGGAGTCGTTTCTATGGAACAACACATTCACATTCTCGGCCAAGCTCCCGAAAACTGGCAGCAGGCTCTTGCCGAACTGAAGCATGAGCTGGGCTTTCTCTCTGCCGAAGACGGCATAGAGGTTCACTGCGTCAAGGGCGACGATCTGCGCGTCGAGTCCGACGGCCATACGGTCACTCTGACCTGGGCTGCACCGGTGCAGTTTTACCGCGCCCTGAGCTTGATCCCCCAGCCGCTTGCGCCGGTCTCCATCCGTGAAAAGGCGCGTTTTGAGACCTGCGGCATCATGTTTGACTGCTCGCGCAATGCTGTGCTCAAGCCAGAGGGCCTGCGTTACATTCTGCGCAAGATGGCGCTGATGGGCCTGAATATGGGCATGATGTACACCGAAGATACCTACGAGGTGCCCGAGCAGCCCTTCTTCGGCTACAAACGCGGCCGCTACACCTTTGACGAACTGAAAGCTCTGGACGATTACGCAAATCTCTTCGGCATAGAGCTCTGCCCCTGCATTCAGGCCCTCGGCCATCTCAAGCGCATTCTGCACTGGCCGGTCTTCCGCGGCTATCGTGACAATGACGAAGTGCTGCTGGCCGACGATGAGCAGACCTATGTTCTGCTCGACCAGATGATTCGCGCAGCGACCGCTCCCTATCGCTCCAAGCGCATCCATCTTGGCATGGACGAGGCGTTCGGTGTCGGCCTCGGCGCGCACCTGATGCGCTATGGCTATGAGGATCCGCACAGCGTCATCGGCCGCCACCTCTCCCGCGTTCTGGAGATCACCGATCATTATGGCCTGTCCGCTATGATCTGGAGCGATATGTACTTCCACCTCGACGGTTACAATTATCATAACGGAGGCCTCCCCTCCGAGAAGGCGAAAGCTGCCGTCGACCCGCGCATCACGCTGGTGTACTGGGACTATTATCAGTCCAAGGAGGAGATGTACGCCGACGCACTCCACAAGCACGCGCAGTTCCCGGCCCCCACGGTGTTTGCCGGAGGCATCTGGACATGGATCGGCCCGGCACCGGACTACCCCATTACCATTGAAAATACCGTCGCCGGTCTGACTGCCTGCATGAAAGCCGGTATCCCCTTTGCGCTCGCAACTGCATGGGGCGACAACGGCGGCGAGAGCAATATGACCGCCGCTCTGCTCGGCTTGCAGCTCTACGCAGAGTTGGACTACACCGGCGTTTATGACGACGCAGCACTGCGCGCGCGTTTTGCCCGCTGCTGCAACGCCGATGCCCAGGCCTTCCTGGACATCAGCCTGCTCAACACGATCCCCGGCATGGTCAGCTACTGCAATGACCCAGGCAATGCCTGCAAGTTCCTGCTGTATCAGGATCCGCTCATTCAGCTCTTTGAGGCCGATACCGAGGGCCTGGAGATGAGCCGTCACTTCGGCTCTCTCGTGCAGAAGTACGCACGTTATGCCCACGAGAACCCGGAATATGCTCTGTTGTTTGATTTCTACACCACGCTTGCCCACACGCTGGCGCTCAAGTGCGTCTGGCACGAGCAGGCGGGCGACATTGTCCGCCGCGGTGACCGCGAAGCGGCAGCAGCGCTGGCCGACGGTGTGCCCGAAACGATCGAGGCGCTCAATACGCTGCGCGTCCTGTGGCGCAAGCTCTGGGAGTCCACCAACAAGCCCAACGGCTTTGAAATCCTTGAGGTGCGTCTGGGCGGCATCGCCGCGAGAATGGCCACAGCAGGCGAGAAGATGCGTGCCTTTGCCAACAGCGAGGTTGAAACCATTCCGGAGCTTCTGGAAAAGTCGCTCATCACCAAGAGTCATCCCGATGGCCACATCGACTGCACCAACACCATGGACGAGATCGCCACTCCCGGCCGCATTGATTATTGACAACCTGACAGAAAATCCTGCGGGCTCGACCCGCAGGCAGTCTGAACGTGAAAGGGAGCCATTACGGTTCCCTTTCACGTTTTCCTTTCTCCCGAATTTATTGGGTGGATAGGATTTGACACTCTGCCGTGCCGCCAGCCATCAGGATCCCTGCGCTCCGGCGGATTCTGACGGCTTGGAATGCCTCCAAACCCTATGTTTTTCTGAGAATTTCACAGTCTTATATCCATATTTGCCGAATCTTTTACCCAAACCGATTTGACTGTTGACAAGCCTTGCGGCTTGTGCTATCCTCTGCAACTGAATTGGAGGGAAGCATATGAAATACCACATTCCTTCACGTGCAGACGCCTTTCTGACCCGGCGGCTGTCAAGCAATGTTTTTACCTGGCGCATAATCTTGAAAATGACCTTTCCTTTCATGCTGGACAGCCTGTCTGTCATGCTGATGGGAATGTTGATCACTGCCCTCATCAGCAGCAACGGCGATAGCTCCATCGCAGCAGTTTCGCTGGTCGGGCCGGTTACAAACCTTGTTGTATGTATGTTCAACGGCATTGGCGCCGGCGGCACGGTCATTGTCGCGCAATGCTGCGGCACCGGCGACCGGGCCCGCACCGCCAGAGCGTGCAGTCAGGTCATCTGGCTGACGGTCATCATCGGCATCGTTTCCTGTCTGCCGCTTCTGCTCTTTCCGGATGCCGTCCTGCTTGCCCTGTACCCCGACGCAGAGGGCGAGGTTCTGCGCAAATCCTCCGTCTACCTCATCGGCAGTACCTGGTCGGTTCTCGGCTTTATTGTCTACACCGCGATCTACAGCGTGCTGCGCGGTCTGGGCGAATCGAAAAAATGCCTGATCCTCAGCATTATTATTAACGCTGCGTATCTCGTGTTCAGCATCATTTTCCTGAATGTCCTGCGCCTGGACATTCGCGGGAGTGTCGATGCACTGATCCTTGCGCGGGTTCTTGGTGCGCTGTGCGCCGTGGCGCTGCTGTTTTTCATCCATCCGCCCATTTCCCTGCCTGCAAAGCAGCTTTTCTGCTTTGACCGCGGTCTCATCCGTTCCACGCTGCACGTCAGCATTCCGCTGGGACTTGAGCAGATCTTCAGCACCTGCGGCAGCATTGTCGCCGGTATGTTTATGGTCAAGCTCGGAACCAGCGCGGTAGCGATCAATGCGATCTCAAACTCGCTGCTGAGCGTTCTGTACGCGGCGGCGACCTCGGCAGCGACACTGGCCGTAACGCTCGTCGGCCGCTGCATCGGCGCAGAGGAGCAGCAGCAGGCGCGGCGTTATTCCATGGAAAGCGTGTACATCTGCCTTGCGATCCTCGTTCTGACCTCCGTGGTCTTCTTCCCACTGATGCCACTGCTGCTGAGGCAGTACCATCCCACGCCGGAGGCTGCGCTTATTGCGAAGCGGCTACTGTTTTTGAGTCTCCCCGCGCTCTATATCTTCTGGCCGCTGTCTTACACCATGCCGAACTCACTGCGTGCGGCAAACGACACGCTCTTCCCCTCGGTTTTCTCTCTGGCAGTGCTGTGGGTCGTGAACATTGCGCTGGCCTATGTTCTTTCCATTCCCGCCGGACTTGGTCTCATGGGTGTCTGGATCGCACAATGGCTGAGCTGGGTCGTGCGTGCAGTCGGCTTCTATCTGCGCTACAAGCGTCTGAACTGGGCAGCCTGCAAAAAAGCCTGAGCGCCCCGCTTCGTTTCAACAGAAAAAGCCATCGGCTCCGTTCAGAAACGGGGCCGATGGCTTTTTATTTGATTGTCCGGCGAACACCTAGGGAAGCACCGTCGGATTGCGCCGCTCGGACTCGCGCCAATCGTCGATCTGCTCTTGCAGCGTCATCTGAAGCTCGTAAAGTCCGGCCTTGGCAAGCTCCTCATTCATCCGCTCGATGTTGTCGTCAGGCGACACCGTTCCGGTGAAAAGTGCGAAGTAATACTGCTCGTAAATTCTGGAGATTTTATCGACCTGAAGCATTCGGTCGGAATAATCCGGCACAAAGCCCAGCAGTTCGGATGCGCACGTTGCGTCGTTGAATTCCCGGAAGCTTTCCCAGCGGTCCGGCTTCTCATCCTCGCGCGTGTAAAGAATAAACCAGTTGCCCTGCGTATAGGCGACGCCTGTGTATCCCTCGGAGATCCCGCGGACCTGTCCGTCATCGGTAAGCGTATAATGCACGTCCTGAATGCCAAAGTTCAGAAGATTGCGCACCTCCGTATCCGTGTTGACCGCATTCAAAAACTTCACGCACTCCTCCGGATGCTCTGTCTGCGCGTTGACGGCCATGATACCGCCGCGCGTGGAGTCGGTCGTGGCAACACTCTCGGAGATCTGCTGCACTACAATGGGATAGCCAAAGGTCGCCGTATAGCTGGCATCGGTATCCGGCCCGCCGCTGGAAAGGCGCAGAAAGACCTTTTCCCCCTCAAAGCGGGAAAGCTCCGTGCGGATGCAGGCGTCCTGATTGATGTAGCCAAGAGAGTAATAGCGGTGCATCAGCCGCAGCGCTTGCAGAACATCCGGCAGTTCATAGGGATTGAGCACCCGGCAGGTGGGGTCTCCCGAACGGATGACGAGTGGTATCTTCTCATGGGACGCATACTCATAGCCCAGGTACAGCATGAAATTATACCACGTGGCATCCAGGAAAAACGGAATATACTCCGGCTCTCTTTCGGAAATCATCCGCAGGAGCGGCTCCAGCGATTCCAGTGTCGTGTACTGTGAGATGTCAATGCTGTATTTTTCCACCATACGCTTGTCGAAGAGAAACTGCATGGGCGTGCCCAGTTCCTTATTGGTCGGCACGCCGTAAACAGCGCCGCCCACGGTGACACCCTTCCAGAACCTGCTGTCGATCGTGCGGTACATCTCTCTGCCGGTCGTTTCCAGATAGGGTGTGAGATCAAGCCACTTCCCCTGCTCTGCAATATCCTGGTAGTTATCCGTAAAGGTGAAGGCAACATCAAAGCTCTGGTTGGTATTGACCATTGCAGAAAGGCGGGAAACATACTCATTCCAGCCGATCTTGCGGTAATCCACACGGAAGCCGTAGCGCTTCAGCAGCAGGTCATTCAATGCCTCGTTGACCAGCTTGAGGTCGCGGTCCGCCTCGCCTATCGTATAGTAAGTCAGCGTGACGATCTGGCTGTCATCCTGCCCGGGGTATGCGCAGCCCGTCAGCAGCAGCGCAAGCAGAAGGGCGGCGGCAACAAAACGCTTCATGCCTGCTTCCCCGCTTGGTGCTCCTGCTCTTCGAGCACTTTTGCACGCAGAGCATTGGGCGAGATGTCGAACATTTTGCTGAAATGCACATAAAAATTGTTCGGCTGGGAATAACCAACCCGCTCGACAATGTCAGAGATGCGCTCGTTCGTCGTCTCAAGCAGATGTTTTGCCATGAGCATCCGATACGCCATCAGATACTCGGTGAATTTCAGTCCCGTATCCTTGAGAAAGACACGGCCGATATACTTACTGCTCATATTGAACATATTTGCAACGGAGACCAGCGAAAGGTTTACGCTGCAATCGTTGCGGATGATCAGAATAATCTTATTGGTTATGTTGGAAAAATCATGATACGGCCGGTTGGCAACCGGGTCGATCTGTTCCTGAACCGGCGCACGCTCCTGCAATGTGCCGCCCAGGTCCTTGATAATGGCATTGGTCAGAAAGGCTTCAAGATCCCGAACGCTGATGGGCTTGAGAAGGTAATCCTTCGCCCCTGCCTTCATCGAGCGCTGCACGTGAATAAAATCGTCATAGCCGGAAATCATGCAGAACACCGTTTTCAGTCCCATTTCGCGCAGACGGTTGATCAGCTCGTAGCCGTAATGTCCGCCGCCGAGGTTGACATCCACCAGCGCGATGTGCGGCTTAAAATCCAGCGCAACATCCGCCGCGGCCTCAAAGGAACTGGCGGTGTAAACCGCAGAGATCTTGAATTTTTTCCAATCGACCAGCAGCTTCAGATTCTCGCAGATATCGCGTTCATCGTCAACAATCAGCAGTCGATACATTTCCACTCTCTCCTTCATTTTCTATCATAATTCGAATCCGCACGCCGGAGGGCTGGTTGTTTTGCAGCTGCATCCGCACGCGGCCCGCGTAGAACAGACACAGGCGCTGATAGACGTTTTGCAGCCCGATGCCCTTGCCGGGAAGCTGGGTATAGTCGCGAATGGCCTCGGGCGTCAGCGCGGCATTGATCTGCGCCAGCTTATCCTTTTCGACGCGTCCGAGATTGTCAAACAATTCAAACAGGCATCCCTCCTGCACCTTGCGCGCGGTGATGACGATCACCTTGAAACCGCCCTCACTGGTAAAGTTGTGCTTGAAAAAGTTCTCCAGCAGCGGCTGGATCCAGATTTTCGGTGTTTGCATTGACTTGACCTCGTCGTCCGCGTCAATGTGGTAAATCAGCTCGTCGCCGTTGAGGAACGCCATGAGCTCCAGATACTGCTCCGTGATGTCCAGTTCTTTCTGCATGGAAATGGTCGGCTCGGTTTTGACGATATTCCGATAGAGCTGGCCAAGGTTCGCCGTCGCTTCGGCGGCCGAGGGCGCACCCTCCCGAAGTGCACGCAGGCGGATGAGCTCAAGGGTGTTGTAGAGAAAATGCGGATTGAGCTGGGAACTGAGCATCTGCATCTCCGTGCGCTGCTGGTTGATCGTCAGAACATACTTCTGCTGGATCAGAATCTGAAGCTGTGTGTAAAGGTCATTCAGGTGTTCGGCAATCTGGCCGTACTCATCAGAGCGGCCGGTCTGCCCGACCGGCACGAAATTACTCGACTGTGCCTGGGTCATGCTATTGAGCAGCTCATGCAGGAAGCCCGCATCCTGCGAGAACTGACGGCTGTAAAGAACGGTGATATACAAAAAGGCCACGATCACAAACAGGATGATCGCCAGCATGGTATAAAGCGAAGTCTTCAGATACGGCAGCCGCGGCGCGGCGCTGACGACACTGAAGCCTTCAGGCGAGGTATGAACAGAAAAGAACAGCGAACCAAGGCCGGGCAGGTGTACCGTGCCGCACTGCTGCTCACGCCCGGCAATCATAAGCCATTCTTCATCCGAAAGAGTCAGCGCACCCGCGCTGTGTACGCTGTCACCGATTACAAGAGCGACGGCCTCTCCGGTTTCCGAGCCGAAACTCTGCGAGAGATAATCCGAAAGGTCGATCAAAAACGTAATATCGCCGATTGAGCCGCCCTTCGGGCTTGCAATGCTTCTTTTGATGGCAAGCCGTCCGAAACAGAGCAAAGGCATGTCCTCGCGCGTAATGGGCGTAAAGCGGGAGTAGCCGTAGGCGTTGTACTCCATATTATAAATTTTGTCGTTGGCATCGTAGAGGATGTTGCGGATGCAGCGGTCGCTCTCCATGACGGTGGTATGCGCGGCATTGGGGTAATTCTCATAGCCGGTTCCGATGCGTCCGAGCAGCGACTGGACATATTCCGCAGGCTCGGAGCCGAAGAACTGATAAAAGTCCTCCTCCAGCGAGGGGTTGGAATAGATCCGGTAGAACAGGCGGTCAATGCTGTTGGCCACGCCGTCATATTTCATGCTGATGCTGGTATAGGTGCTGTCGGCAGTGGCGGAGAAGCCGGACAGACCGGTGCGCAGCGCACTGTTCAGAAGCACAAGCGTCACGCCCACGATCAAAACCAGCGTGATTGCAATATAGGTGATAAACGTTCTCCGGTAGGTGCGCAGGGACAGAAAGCTGAACAGCTTGAGCTTTTTCATAGTGCCACTCCGTTCCGCCGGTCTCGGCAGCAAGTCATGCAGTAGTTGCTTCTATTCATTATACCGCATTTCCCCGCGCTGTCTACCTATATTTTTCCTCGGCACAGCGGAAAAACGTTTTTTCCGTTCTGCCGAAGGGGGCCGGCGAAAGCCGGCCCCGGACGCTGGGGATGGGAAAGGAAGGAAAATTTAGTTGTGATTCTTTTTACGCAGGAATAGGAAGGCGCCTGCGGCAAGCGCTGCCAGCGCGGAAGCGGTCAGCAGAACGGTATACATCGGATTGAAGCTGTCGCCGGTGGTGGGGTTCTTGACTGCCTTGAAGGTGACCTTGACATCGGTCTTGCCCTCAATAATAACGGTGAACTTGCCGTCCTTCAGGGAGACTTCCTTGCCGTTGACGGTGACCTTATCAGCCTCATAGCCCTTGTCTGCCTTCACAGTGAAGGTAACCTCGCTGCCCTCGGCATATTCGCCGGTACCGGGCTCGACCTTGCCGCCCTTGCCTGCCTCAACCGTCACGGTGTGCATGATCTGCTTGAAGCTGGCCTCGAGCTTGGTGTCTTTCAGTACGGTGAGCGTGCCCTTGTTGTCCTTGACTTCGACTTCCTGCCCGTTCAGGAGAACCTTGTCCAGTTCGTAGCCCTTATCGGGAGTGAAGGTGTACTCGACCTCGGCGCCCTCATAGTATTCGCCGGTGCCGGGCTCGACCTTGCCGCCCTTGCCTGCGATGACGGTCACGGTGTACTTGGCCTTAGCGGTGACATTGACAATCGCGGTGTCGAATTTCGTCTCATCCAGTGCGGAGACCGCCTTGACGGTGAGAACGCCTTCCGGCTCGTCGATGCCGATGGTCAGCTTGCCGTTCCCGTCGATCTTGGTATCGGCGCTCTTTGCACCCTCAACCGTCCAGAGAACCTTCTGGATGGGATCGGTATCCACGGGGACGGGCGCGGGCATGGGCAGGCTGGCGCCCGCTGCGGCTTCCTCTCCGTAAAGCTGGAATTCATGGATGCGCACCGCCGTCCACTGGTTGATGCAGGAATCGTCTATGCGCAGGCGGAAGTACCGTCCGGTGACCGGAGTCGCCAGTGTATGATCGACCACCATGAGCGCGTCCGTACCGTTATCGACCAGCTCGGCCTCCGTCCAGTTGTCCTTATTGCCAAGGTAGGAAGCGTTTGCGAGGTCGGAAGCGGAGGCGTTCGGATTCTTCAGAACTTCAAGCGCGAAGATCTTGGTGTTGAAGCCGGATTCCTTGTCGCCCTTTTCGCCGTGGACGGTTCTCCAGCGGTTAATGGTGTAGCTCTTGCCGAGGTCAATGGCCAGCCAGCCGGTCTTGCCGTTGGTGCACCACTTGGTTTCCTCCTTGCCGTCGAGCGCCTTTTCCTTTTCCTCGTTGTAGTTGCCGTTGCCGGAGGCGCCGAGGATGGTCGCACCGACGGAGACACAGCCCTCGATATTGACCGGGATTTCAACACTGAGCGTCTTGCTTGCGGTCAGGTTGCTGTTCGTGCGGGAGGTAGCGGTGACGGTGATTGTGGTGGAGGTCTCTGCCTCGCTGACCGTCAGCAGACCGTTTTCGTCGATCTTCGTACCCTCTGCCGCAGCGCCGGTCACGCTCCAGGCAATGACATCCGCACCGGCCGCCTCACCCTTATAGGCGGCGGTAAACTGCATGGTCTTGCCTGCGTTGATGGTGCTTGCGCCGGAGGAGATGCTCAGCGCAATCTGCGGGCGGAATCTGCCGCTGGTATAGGAGACGTTGGGGTCTTCCTTGCTGGTTGCCGTGATCCGCAGGCCATAGGTGGATTCATCAGAGGACACTGTGAGCAGGCCGTTTTCATCAATGGTCGTACCCGCGCTCAGGCCGCTCCAGGTATACCACGGTTCAACCTTCCAGTTGTACTTGGCCGGCTCCAGATTCTCGCCCTTATGCTGGACGTAGAACTGCTGAGTCTCTCCCTGGTAGACATTGCCGGAGTTCGGGTAGATTGCATAGGCCGGGAGAACAGTAATGTTCACGCTGCTGCTGGCGGCCGGCTCTTCCTTGGAGCTGGCCGTAACGGCAATTCTGGAAGCGCTCTCCGCCTCGGCAACGGTCAGCAGGCCGTTTTCGTCAATCTTCGTCTCGGCAGAGCCGTTTCCGCTGATGCTCCAGATGACCTCGTCGGTCTTGGTGTAATTCCGCACGGTGACGGAAAACTGCAGGGTAGTGCCCGCCTGAACGCTGTTCTGCTCAGCGATCACGGTGACGGAAAGCGCTCCGGGAACATAGACTTCCTCGGAAAGATTTCCTGCATAGTCCTCCAGCCAGACATACACACCGTCGGCTGTGCCGCTGATGGGGGTAAAGACCGCGTGGTCGTTCGTCACACCCCGGCCGACGCCGCGGGTGACTTCAACGGTATCGCCGCGGTTTCCGTCCGTGACGGTCTGATAGCGGATGATGTGCCAGTCGCTGCTCATGGGCTGGGTAAGGCGCTTGTCAGACGGGTAAATCCTGCCGTCATAGGGCGCACAGTACTTGTCGGGAAGGCGGGTGTCCACAGCAGTGGTCACACCGTTTCTGGTGATGCGGACGGTGACATATGCGCCGTCGGCGTCCTTGCCGGTCGGAACGGTCACAGTGCAGCCGTTCGTGCCGGAGGCGGTCCACTTGCGGGTCTCCTTTTCATAGTCGGTAGTAACGGTGACGTCGGCCTCGCCGCCCTCCCACGTCAGGACGAGCTGTCCGTCGGTGGAGTTGTCCACGGTGACGTTTTTCACGGCCTCGCCGTAGTTGTAGGTGGTCAGAGTGCCTTCGCTCTCGGTGCCGTCGGCGGAAACAGCCTTGATGACAAGCGTGACCTGGCCGGCATCCTCGTGATAGCCGTTCACAAGAGCGCTGAAATCAAGCGTGTCGCCTGCGGTCGCATTGCTCTCCTTCGGAGAGACGGTGACGGACTCAATGTAGTCGGCCGCCGCATCTGCGATGGCGTCCTTCACATTCTTGATGTAGTAGTTTTCGTCATAGATGCCGCCGAGGAACAGCTCGTGGCCGCCGACAAGGGCATAGAGGTTGTACTGCTTGACCTTGTCATAGGATTCCATGTTCCAGGAAACGGTCATTTCGCCGTCCTCAAAAGCCTTGACGACCTTAAAGCCGGTAGGTGCCTCGGGCACAACGTCCGCGCCGGAGGTGAAGCGGAGCTGGCCGATGTTCATCTGATAGCTCTGCGCCTCGCCCTCAAAGACCAGACCAAAGGCCGCGACCTTCTTGCCGGCATAGGCGGACAGATCGACCGTGGAGGTGACCCAGTCCGCAGACTTCTTCTCGGAATTCGCGATGTCCAGCTTGACGATCTTCTCGGTGTCGTCCGCGAAGATGAGGCCGAGCTTCATGGCCGCAGTATCCTCGGAGGTCTTGCGGAAGGTGATTGCCATTTTGGAGTCCTTGCTCACGTCGAGATCGGACTTGTAAAGATGCAGGAAGTTCTCGGCGTCGAGCGCACCGTAGACAGCCAGAGAGGAGCCGCCGTTGTAAGCGCCGACCAGATCAAAACCGAACTGGCCCTCCTCGCCGCTGTAGTAAACCTTGCGGTACTTGGAGCCGTAGTCAAACTCTGCCTTGAGCTTGGTGCCGTTGGTTTCGAACCACCACTGCCACGTCGGCAGGATGTCCTGCAGGTTGATGTTGGACCACTCGGAGGAGCTGGACAGCTCGCCGTTCAGCTTGTACTCCAGACCGTGGCCGGTGTTGAAGTTGGTGTAGAACGTGTCGCCGCGGACGACGGAGCGCTCTGCAATGTAGTCGGCAATGCCGGTGAAGTTGCTGGCGTCAATGTCGCCTGCCGTGCCGGTCAGACCGGCGTTAACATTGGTGGTGTTGGCATTGCTGTTGCCAGTCCACCACAGGCGCTCGCGCTCGAAGGCCATCCACTGGTACTCGTCGAGCTCTCGGGAGAAGAGGTTGTAGCCGGTCTCTGCATCCTGACGGATGGTCTTTTCCAGACCGGTCTGCACAAAGTCGGTGCCAAGGGAGGCGATGGAGCCGTTCATGACGCCGTCCTTCATCATGCGGGTGAATTTGTTGCGCCAGCGGTCGCGTCCGGCCTCGTAGCCGTTGAAGGCAGCCTCGTATTTGTCAAGGCCGTAGGGCGTGGTGCCTTCGTCGCCCGGAACGCTACGACCGTATTCAATAAAAGAGGAGTTTGCATAGGGGGTTGCACCCTCATAGTTATCCTTGGTTGCGGAGGTCAGCATATCGGTGCTGAAGGAACCGGCGTTGTACCACTGGATGTACATGCCGTCGGCGCGCATCTGCGCGAAGAAGGTCTTGAGCTGCTCACGAGCCGCTGCACTGTAGCTGCGGCCTTCCATGTTGAAGAAGTAGCCGTCGAAGCCGTAGTACTTGGCCATCTCGGTGAGCTTGTCCGCTACGGGATAGCGGCCGTTCTCATCCTTGTAGAGCATGACTTCAAAGTTCTGGTAGGCGCGCGGCTGGAACATGCAGCCCAGCGACAGAACACCGTTCTTATGCGCGGCATTGGTGTAGGCCGGGTTCGGCAGGTTCACAAGGCCGAACTCAAAGTTGCGGCGCTTCCACGCATTGCCGTCGGTGGCGTTGCGCTCGTCTTTGACATCGTTCAGCTCTTCCGGCGTGCCGACGGAGGGCATGCCGTGCCAGGAGGCGTACTGATCAACATACTGCCAGAAGTTGAACACATGCGTGCTGAACTCGTTGGTGTAAGCGTCGGAGTTAAAAAAGCTGTTGCCATAGTCGCCCGTCAGCGTCAGGTACTGCGCCAGCGGGGTCAGGTTGGGGTTGGCCTGCGTTGCGGTGAACGCAGCGTTGCGGTTTTGCAGCGGAACCTGCGCGCGGAGCATCTCAGCATAAGGATCCGTTTCCGGAGACCACTGCATCAGATCCTCGACACGGTAGCCGTGCAGGGTGGGCTGGTTGTCGCCCTCCGCCGACTCGCCGACGTAGGGGTAGGTATCGCCCGCGAAGACATTGCCCATGCTGCCCAAAAACAGGCCGAGCACAAGCGTCAGCGCGAGGAGACCGGAACCAATGCGTTTGACTGTTCTTTTCATTTGCTTTTTCGTTCTCCCTTCCGTTTGAAATATGTACCGACTCAAAACCCATCCGCAGGGGATAAATTTCTTACCAACACTATTTTATTC
>CABSBF010000004.1 GCA_902475855.1 uncultured Eubacteriales bacterium | reverse complement strand
CGCCGTAGGCATGGCCGAGCGGCTCAAGCTTTTCGGCTTTGGCATCAGAGAAATCCTTGCCCTCAAAGGTGATCTTCGCAGTGTAGGTGCGGATACCGGCCTCTTCGCAGGTAGCAGGCGTAGTCACTTCACTCGTGATAGCTGCGTCGAGTGTCTTGACGTGGCTCTCGTCGTTGGCACAAGTGAAAGTTGCGGTTGCAGTGAAGTCGTCGCTCCACTTCCAGACAGGGACGCCGTAGGCATGGCCGAGCGCATTGATCACCTGTCCTTTGGCGATGGTTTTTCCGCAAACACTGCAAATTTGATCGCCGGTGTAGCCACTTTGTGTACAGGATGCTGCCTTTGCATTTTTCGTAACGGTCGTTGCATGTTTGCAGCCCGGCAAACTATTGGAATCCGTCAGACAGAAATTATCCAGATAGAGCGTCGCGGGCAGTTTGCTGTTGTCCACTACTGCACCGTAGTACAATAGAATACTGGTTACGGAGCTCGGATCCAGTGTGCCGGTAACGTTACCTTGACTGTCAAATACGCAGAAATCCTTCAGACGCAAGCCGACATAGCCAGTGTAGCCGAGCGGAAGGTCAATACGGGCATTTGGCTGTTCACCCCATGCGGGCGTTGCCGTGATTTTTGTAGGTGCGTCGGATCCGTTGAACAGCAGCACCTTAGCACCTGTCTTGAGATTAGTCCAGTTCAGGTACATTTCAAAACGAAGAGAAACTGGCATTTCGGAGGCATCAATCCAGAACCAGAGCAGATCGCCGCCGGAAAAATCTGAGGAAGCGCCGAGTCCGGGCGCGTTGTTAATCAGAAGAATGTCGCCGCCGGCGGCCTCTGGGACACAGGAGTTGTAGCGATAGCCAAAGGCGGTTGAACCATCGGCGCCCTTGCCTTCCGCACGGATGGCTTCGACCTTTTCCTGATAGCTTCCCCATGTGGAGATGTTGCCTGCGCCGACCAGATCATCAGGGAGTGATTCCATATCCCAGAGCATTCGGAAATAGACTGGCGTACTGTGATCGGTCATAAGCGCGGGTGTGGTTGCCTCATCTGTGACCCAAAATTCGTCCAGATACAGGCTTTTGGGAAGAGATTCAGTATCCTGGCCGCATTCAAAATAGAAATAGAATTTTCCGACTTGGCTGAGATCCAGATCATGATACGCATCAAGCGAAATGCCGACAAAGCCCTTATAAGCCACCGGTAGAGGCAGACGGCCATAGTTGGCACCGGTGTAGGCCAGAGGAAGAACACCGCCATCCTCTATGTCATCATTTTCCGAGCCGCTCCAGAAATAGTAGCTGCTGCCTTCGCTGGGCTTTACATCATTCAGCCAGATATCAAGAGAGAGCTGAGATTGAAATTCTGTAGCATCGACCCAGAACCAGAAGAGCTTTCCGGCTGACCAGTCGGATTTCAACCCCTGCTGTGCAGTCAGGGTAAGAGAAATGCTGTTTCCCCAATAATTACCGCCGTCATTGTTCTTATAAACATAGGCCAGTGCAGCGGAGCCATTGACGCCCTTGCCGTCGGCACGGAGTGCGCCGACATTGTTCGGGAAATAGCTTTCGGCCAGGCCTGCGCCGAAAAGATCATCTGGGAGCTGCTGCATATCCAGAACACTTTCGCAGGTGCCTATCAACCGCCATTCCATTATGCCGACAGCTGCAGAGGTTTGATCATTGTGCATGGTCATGCGCAGCTTCGTTGTGCGGATTTGTGAGAAGCGATACTCTCCATACTGATTTTTGGGGAAGGAGGTGTAATCGTGGTCATGTTCGACGGGGACAAACTCTTCCCCATTCCAATACTCAATTGTCAGGTTATTAGGCACCCGTATGCCGCTGTTGTCATCATACCAGAGGACTTTGCAGCCGCTGACCGTGACCGGAGACTTGAAGGTGTACATGACCCAAGGGTTTGGAAGGATGTCTCCGCCATTGTAGGACGACCAACGGCTTTCCGGGCTTTCTTTGTTATCGTTCAGGTGGGTTACGCTGTCATATTCACTACCTTCAAAGGTGTGCGAGGCACTCGGCTCGGCATAATACTCCAGCCGCTGCCACTTGGGAGAGAGACTGAGATAGGTTTCCATTGCCGAGCTCCCACGGTTGGCATTGGCATAAAAGGGAATCAACTTAAGCGGAACGCTTTCGGGCGCGTCGGGAGAAGCAAGATGCGCTTCCTGCGTTGTGATAGTCATCAGACCTCTGACACCATAGGGATCCGGCTTGCCGCCCAGATTATCCGTCCAAGCTTCTGTAAAAGCGGCAGTTGGGCTGAGATAATACTGCACAGGGGATGCTGCGTTGTCCACGGCCTCGGCACAGTAAACGATTGGACCGCGGCGGAATGCGGTGTAGCCGACGGTGTCCTGGCAGCCCTCGATCATATCAATGGATTGCGCCTGCATGGGAAGCTCAAGGGTGAGCGTGTCGCTGTTCTGCCAGACGCGGTCAAGAACGGCATAGCCCTGTGTATCTGTGGTGATGCTGACAGCACTGCCATTGAGAAGCAGCGAGTTTGCTCCCTTTGCCCAATCGGGGATGCGCAGCCGCAGGCGCATCTGCCGCGCGCCATCAGACTTTAACTGCACGGTGACTTTTCCATCCCACGGAAAGCCCGAAGTGACGGACAGGTGTGCGTTGCCCTGAGAGAGTGTCAGGTCAGCTTCATTTCCGACATAGAGATTCATCGTGAGGGTATCGCCCTGCTGTGTATATACATACCCGCCGAGAGAGAGCACTGTACGCATCAGGTTTGGGGGGCAGCAGGCAGTGCCGTACCACTGCTCACGTTCACGTCCGTCAGTAGAGACATAATTGTGGTAGAAAAAACGGTCACCGTCGAGGGAAATACCGCTCAGCATGGAATTATAGAGTTGAAGCTCCATCTCATCGGCATATTTGCTGTCTCCGAAAAGAAGATTCATCCGCTGATTCCACATGATGCTGGAAACGGATCCACAGGTTTCGCCGTAGCTCTTGTTGAGTGGCATATAATAGTCCGGTCCGTAGCCCTCGTGGTGATTCTGATCTCCCACTGCACCTGTGACATAGGTTTTGGTTTGTGCGCTGGTCCAGAAGCGCTTGAGCGTTTCCGTGTAAATGCCTGCGCCTGTTTGCAGCTCAAGATCTGCCATGGCGGTGCACATGTAATGTGCACGGACGCAATGACTGAGAAGCTGCTGCTGCTCAGTGATCGGTGCATAATCCTGACAGCCTTCCGGCCAGAAGGAAGTTCCGTGCCGACCCTCATGGTCGCCGCGCGTGCGCAAGAAGAAAGAGGCCAGTTCCGTGTATGCATCTGCCTTAGTGCCGTAGCTGCCACCGATTTCGCGGCAGAGATTTGCCAGCTTTAACAGTGCCAGCTCGATCTCCTGATGACCGGGAACGGCCTTCCATTTTCCAACTCCAAACAAGGAGCAGAGATAGTCTGCATTTTTTACCGCCACGTCAAGCAGACGGGAATCCTTGCCGTCAGTCATGCGGTAGTGCGCGACAGCGGCTTCATACATATGTCCGGCACAGTAAAGCTCGTGATAGAGAAAGTTTGTGAATTTTTCGTCCGGGTGTGCGAGGGTGAAATAGGTATCAAAGTACCCGTCTGCCTCCTGCGCGTCCTCATAATACCCGATCCACGCTTCCAGTTTTTTGCGAATCTGCTCCTGTGCCTGTTGCATCTGCTCATCGCCGCCGGTGTTGAGCTGGAGCGCATAGCACATAGTCTCAACCATCTTATGTACGTCGGAATCAACATAAAAGGCACCTTCAAAAGCACCGCATGCTTCGCCGCGGTTGTGCTTTGCGGCGTTGATAAGGTTGGTTAGACCGCCACCGGCTTTTTCCACATTTGCGATGCCTGTCGGCACGGTGACACATAAAAATTGCTTTTGCCGTGCAAGCCAGAATTCGTCCGTGATCTGTACCTGTGTGAAGTCGAGTGATTTTGCCATGGTTGTTTCTCCTTCTGCTGAATCCCGTGCTGCGACTCCGCTGAGTGTTCCAATTAGGAGCGCGCCGGTGAGTGCCATGCTTGCAGTTGCCTTGAGTAATTTGTGTAAGTTCATGATATTTTTTCCTTTCTGTTGACGAATTAACCGGCATTTGTTACAATCTGTATATCCTAATTATGTAAGAAATTGTGAAATATCGCAACCTGATATTATGTAGATTTGGGGTGAAAATCCGACTTATGTACGAAGAAATCCGATACAGCAACGGCGGCCTGTTCCGTTCACGCGGTGAGTGGTGCCACAGCGATCGCGTAATCGATTCTTATGAGCTTATCATAGTGGAAAAGGGAATGGTTTGCCTGAACGAGAACGGAAAAGAATATGAGATTGCTGCGAAGCAAATGCTTTTGTTGGAACCGGGACTGCGGCATTACGGAACGAACAAAACATCCGATGTGATGTTCTACTGGTTTCACTTCTGGTCGGTGATGCCTCCGGTTGTACCGAAAACACTTACGCTGCGCAATGATTATCGCGTGCTGCTTCTGATGCGTCAGCTTCTGCACAACGAGGCAACGCCTGGCTTTCCGCAGGAAGGAAAGGAGTATTTGTTCCGCCTGTTGCTGATAGAGCTGAATATGCAGTCCGAGCAAAAGCCGGGTATGGGATTGGCGACCAAAACGGCAGAGTGGATCCGCGGGAACGCCGATCGCGCTCTGCGCATTTCTGATGTTGCACAGGAAATGCAGTACAATTCTGACTATCTAAACCGCGTGTTTCGTCAAAATTTCGGTATCAGCATCAAGCAGGCGATTGATCAGGCGAGAATGGAGCAAATTAAGGCACTGATGCTCAATTCGGAGCTGCCGCTGCAAAGCATTGCAGAGAGAAGCGGTTTTTCGGAGTATAAGTATTTTTTAAAATTCTTTACTTACCATGAAAATAAGACACCGACGGAGTTTCGTGCCGCCTTCTTCCGCGGGCACATCAACCGGGCATGAGAGCGGAGTATGTATTTCAGCGCAGGCGCTGTTTTGCCTGCGCTGCTGCGGTCACATATCATCCGCTGCCGCAAGTGAGCGGCGGCGGAACAGAAATGTGATGCACCAGATGCCGGCAAGGCCGACGATGGTATAGACGATACGGCTGACGGCCGAGGTCTGTCCGCCGAAAATCCATGCGACAAGGTCAAATTTGAAAATGCCAACCAAGCCCCAGTTGATGGAGCCGATAATGCTGAGAATTAAAGCAAATGTGTCCATATACGTTCCTCCCTTTCAATGCTGTTGGTAGTATGCACTAAAAATTTGTTAGATATACTAAATAATTTTGCCGAAATTTGTCAAAAATCACGAGGCTTCTTTTCCGGAAAAAGCTAGGAAAACCGACCTCTTTGCGCTATAATATTATCAGCGGTTTTCCGTGAATTACGAACGATTTTGAAAGGCGGTTGTATCATGAACGCATTTTTGCCGGCTGACATTCTTTTTCCGAAGGTAGATTCCATGGAAAAATGGGCGGTCATCGCCTGCGACCAGTTCACCTCCGACCCTGCATATTGGGAGCGTGTGCGCAGGAATGCAGAGGGAGCACCTTCCACCATCAACCTGATTCTCCCGGAGGCTGAGCTTGGCACGCCGCAGGAGGCAGCGCACACGGCGCTCATCAACCGAACCATGCAGGAATATCTGGAACAGGGCGTTTTTGAAACACTCAAGGATTCCCTCGTTTACGTGGAGCGCACGCTGGAGAATGGCACGGTTCGTCCGGGCCTGGTCGGCATGGTCGATCTGGATGCGTATGATTATTCTGCCGGTTCCGTCTCTGCCATCCGTGCGACGGAAAAGACGGTCGTCGAGCGCATTCCGCCGCGGATGCGTGTGCGCCGCGATGCTCCGATCGAACTGCCGCATATTCTGATGCTCTGCGATGACCACGAGAAGGTGCTCATCGAGCCGATTGCCGCCCATAAGGATTCTCTGAAGAAGCTCTATGATTTTGACCTGATGGAAGGCGGCGGCCATATTGCAGGCTGGCTTGTGGATGGCAAGGAGGCAGAAGCCTTCAACGCCCGGCTGACGGAATACACAGAGAATGTCGGCAAAAAATACGAGGGGCTGAAGGGAACACCGGTTGTTTTTGCCGTTGGCGACGGCAACCATTCTCTTGCAACGGCAAAGTCCTGCTATGAAGAACTGAAAAAACAGAACCCAGGTGCGGATCTTTCCAACCACCCTGCGCGTTACGCGCTCGTCGAATTGGAGAATATCCACGATGAAGCTCAAGTGTTTGAGCCGATCCACCGCGTGGTCACTGCCTGCGATACCAAGGCACTGCTTCGCGCACTGGAGGAGCAGTCCTGCGCGGAAGAGGGATTTGAGGTTCGCTGGTACAGCGGCGACGAGTCCGGCGTGCTGCATCTTGATCCTGCAAAGAGCCAGCTTGCAGTCGGTGTGCTCCAGGGCTTCCTGGACGGCTATCTCAAGGAAAACAGGGGAGAAATCGACTATATTCATGACGACGATGCACTGATCGCGCTGGCAAGACAGGAAAATGCCATCGGCTTTCTGCTGCCCGCCATGGAAAAAAGCCAGCTCTTCCGCGGCGTGATTGCAGACGGCATTCTGCCGCGCAAGACTTTCTCCATGGGACACAGCCGCGAAAAACGCTATTATCTTGAAGGAAGAAAAATCAAATGACAAAACTCACCGAAGGTGCATTTGCAAAAATCAATCTGACCTTGGACGTTCTGGCGCGCCGCGAGGACGGATACCACGATATCTGCTCTGTTATGCAGACAATCTCCGTGCGTGACGATGTGGAGATTCTTCTGGACGAGAGCGGAGAGTGGAAACTCTGCTGCGACCGCGAAGATATCCCGCAGGATGAAAATAATCTGGCTTGGCGAGCGGCGGAAATCTTTTACCGCAATCTTGGCGGCCGTCCTGATGGACTGGAAATCCGCATCACAAAGCGGATCCCGAGCGGCGCGGGACTGGGCGGCGGAAGTGCGGATGCTGCGGCCGTTCTGCGGGCACTGAACCGTCATCATGGCTACCCGCTGTCTGTGTATGCACTGTGCGAACTCGGCGCGCAGGTCGGCTCTGATGTGCCTTTCTGCGTCCTGTGCGGGACGGCACTGGTCGAGGGACGCGGAGAACGCCTGACCAAGCTCCCGGATGCACCGGAGATGTTCTATGTTGTCTGCAAGCCGAAACTATCCTTTTCCACCCGGGAGCTCTACCGGAAGCTGGACGAGACGCACATCACAGGCAGACCGGATACACAGAAAATGCAGGCGGCTCTTCTGAGCGGCGATCTGGAGGCAGTCGGCAAGGCGCTCGGCAACGTCTTTGAAGAGGCCGTTGTGCTTGAGAATCCTGAGATCAACTATGTCAAGTCTATTATGATGACCTATGGCGCCTACGGCGCACAGATGACCGGAAGCGGCTCTGCCGTCTTTGGGATCTTCGACAGCTTTGAATATGCTGCGGTTGCATGCACGATGCTGAAGGAGAACTATCCGGAGGTTTTCATCGCGAGAAACGTATAAAATGAGAAAACACCGTCCATACTGTGGGTAATCCTACATATGGACGGTGTTTTTGTATGAAATTCAGAATGATTGCATGGGTGCTTCTTGTTGCGCTGATGGCCTTCGGACTGTTTGCGGCGGAGACGCTGCTGGAGCAGCGTCAGCTCGCATCCAAAACTGTTCGTCTGCACGTGGTTGCTAATTCCGATTCCGAGGAGGATCAGGCACAGAAGCTGCGCGTCCGCGATGCGGTCCTCAACTGTGTCGACAGATTGACTGCGGACTGCCGGAACGCGGCGGAGGCGCAGCAGATGATTTCTGCGCATCTGGATGAAATCGTTCGTGCGGCACGCGAGATTTTGCGTGCCGAGGGCGCCTGCTGCGGCATTGAGGCGTCGGTGCGCTTGGAGGAATTTGAAACACGCCGGTATGACACCTTTACACTTCCCGCAGGGGAGTATCCGACTCTGCGCATCAATATCGGCAAGGCAGCGGGACACAACTGGTGGTGTGTCGTGTTTCCGTCACTGTGTACTGCGGCAACGGCCGATGAGTTTTCCGCTTGTGCGCAGGCGGGCGGCTATGACAGGGAAGAAACCGCATTTATCCGAGGCGGCGAGGATGAGTATGAGCTGCGCTTCAAAACGCTGGAATGGTTGCAAAAGCTTCGGGACTGGTTCCGATAAAGAACAGATGGGTGCTTGTAAGGGCTGGAAACTCTTTGCAAAAGCGTGTATAATACAGACAGATTAAGGATTAAACGGAGGAAACCACTATGAAACTGGCAAACGGAATCCCAATCCCGGAAATCGGTCTCGGCGTTTATAAAATGCAGGCGGGCGAGGAGATGAACCGCGCCGTCGGTGTGGCTTACCGGCTGGGCTATCGCCTGTTTGATACGGCGCAGATGTATGGAAATGAAGCCGCGCTCGGCGATGCACTCCGGGAGAACCGCATTCCACGCGAGGATGTATTTCTCATCAGCAAGGTCAACAATACCAATCAGTGGTATGAGCCGACTTTGGCCAGTCTGCATGAAACGCTGGAAAAGCTGCAAACGCCCTATCTGGATGCCTTCCTTATTCATTGGCCCGGACAGGATCGGGCGCGTACATACAGCACATGGGAAGCAATGGAGCAGGCTTACCGGGAGGGCATTGTGAAGAGCATCGGTGTCTGCAATTTTGAGATTTCGCAATTGGAGGCGCTGCTGCATCACTGCCGGATACAGCCTATGATCAATCAGATTGAGCACACGCCGCTCCTGCATGACCCGGAACTTCTTGCCTTTTGCCGCGCACATGAGATACAGGTCATGGCGTGGGCACCGCTGCTGCGCGGGAACTTTGGGGAAACGCTTGGGAAGATTGCAGAGCACTACCACAAAACGACGGCACAGCTCCTGCTGCGCTGGAACATACAGCAGGGCCTGATCCCCATTCCGAAATCGAAGAACCCGGAACGTCTCGCGGAAAACTTCGATGTGTTCGATTTTTCCATTTCCACGGAGGACATGGAGCGCCTCAACAGCATGAATGTGGGAAAGCGTACCAGCTTTGATCCACTGACCTTTGATTTTTGAATTGCAAACGCCGGATCCGTCAGCAGAACGGATCCGGCGCATCTTTATGCAATTCGGGGCTGAGGAACCCCGGCGGGCAGCGACGTTATCCAACCGTGACTGTCCTGAATCCGGCCATATTGGATCCCGGTGATGGTGTCATAAAGCTTCTGCGAGATCGGGCCGATGCCTCCGTCCTGAATCCTGTAGTCGATGCCGTCAAAGGCCAGTGTGCCGATAGGGGAGATCACTGCGGCCGTTCCGCAGCCCCACGCTTCCTCCAGGGTACCGGTACGCGCAGCATCCAGTAATTCGTGAACATCCAAACGCCGTTCTTCGACTGCAAGGCCCATCTCCCGCAGAAGCGTAAGGCAGGTGCTTCGCGTGATGCCGGGCAGAATTGAGCCGGTCAGACTGGGCGTGACGATTTTTCCGTTGATTTTGAACATAACATTCATTGCACCGACTTCTTCAATATAGCGCCGTTCCACGCCGTCCAACCACAGAACCTGATCGTAGCCGGCTTTTTCCGCGCGAACGGTGGCGCGAGCGGCCGCGGCGTAGTTGCCGCCGCATTTCGCATAGCCGGTTCCGCCGCGGACGGCGCGCACATCCTCGCTTTCAATAGCAATGCGCACGGGAGACAGCCCTTTCGGATAGTAGCTGCCGACCGGGGAGGCGATGATATAGAATGCAGCGTTTGTAACGCCGTGAACTCCAAGCTGCGTGTCAGTGCAGATGACAAATGGACGCAGATAGAGCGAGGTTCCGCTTTCTTTCGGCACCCAGCTTTCTTCCTCCGCAACAAAGCGCGTGACTGCCTCTACAAATATCTCGGGTTCCAGCGGAGGCAGTGCCATTCGCTCGCAGGAACGGAAAAGACGGCGGGCATTTTCAATCGGCCTGAAGAGCTGAACACCGCCGTCCTTGCGCCGGTAAGCCTTCAGCCCCTCAAACACTTCCGCGCCATAGTGAAAGACGCAGCAGGCGGGATGAAGGGAGATCGGACGCAGCGGCTCTATACGCGCATCATGCCATCCGTCAGCGGGAGTGTAGTCCATGGAGAACATCCGATCGGCAAAGACCCGTCCAAAGCCGACGCCGGTCAGCGAGGCGGGAGGTGCAGAGGGATGGTTGGGCAGTGTGATCGTAATGTTCATGAAAATCTGACCTTTCCTTTTGTGATGCTCTATACTCTACACACCGAAAATGAAAAAGTCAATATACAAACTTGCATTTCATTAAAATAAACAGGAAATAATTCGGCATAAATAAAATGAATCTGCAAGATGCACAAAAGATAATTGCAAAAAACGGATAAACAAAGCAAGAAGGAAGAAAGACTCTGAAGCAAAAGACGGGAGTATTCTCCCTGCCGGCCGGCAGAGAGAATACTCCCATGTCCTTTATTTCCTTACCCGTGAGGCACATCCATGGAAGGACACCGGGGGATGAATCAAACGATGAGTCCGCTTTCTTTCAGCAGAAGCTCAATGTCTGTGCCCTTGGCCTTTTTCAGAATGATCTTGAGCAGCTCCTTTTCACCGAAGGAGAGTTTCGCCTCACTGAGCGGTTTTTTGTCGATGGCATAATAGCAGGCACGCAGAAGCTCGCGTACATCATACTTGCTGCCCCAGACCTCCGGGACGGCACGGTCAATGTCGAGCAGCGTGTAGACCGATTCCATACCGGTGCGCATGGAATACTCAGTGGTAAAGATGGTATCACGAGGCGTTTCGGCAAACTGGCCGATGAAGGCGAAGTTTACTGCGCCGTCAGGCACGACCTTCGGCCGGTCGGATTCCTTTCTCGGCTGGAAGAAGGCGTTGATATACGGCATGAAGCAGGTGGTGGTGTTACATGCGATATGCGCCAGCACGTCGATCTCTTCGGTCGGAATGCCGATGTGATACAACCACTCGCGGCATACCTCCTCGCCGGTGCAGTCGCGCATGGCTTTTTTGACATAGTTGCCTTCCTTGTTCGTATTGAGGGAATACAGCCAGACAAGCACCATATTCTTGTCCTGAGACTTGAATTGCGGCTGACGGTTGATCGTCCAGGAAAGATACCAGTTGTCGGTGCTGTCCTTCACCGTCACGATGCCGCCGGTGGTTACCTTGCCCGTGCGGGGATCGCGCTTGCAGATGTTCATGATATGCTGGATGATCTCCTCATTAGAGGTAGCAACCGTTGCACTCATCCAGTTGGTTGCGTCAACATCGGTGCAGAAATTGTCCGGATTTCCGTATTCACCGTGCTTAGCCTGCGCGGCGATGGCTTTCCACATATCCCAGGATTCGCCGTAGCCGTTCTTCACGCCGGACAGGTCAGGTGCGTGTGTCTGATCGCCGTAGCAGGAGGTGTCGGTGCAGCAGCCGTTGGTGATGAATACCAGATCGTCCTCAATGAGGTCGATGGTCTGCTCCTTGCCGTCCTTGACATAGACAATCTGCTTGGCGATTTTTCGCGCACCTTCGTCCTCGATCACGACGTTCTTCACGTCCATGCCGTATTCAATGCGCACACCGTGAGCCTCAAGGTATTTCACGAGAGGCAGAATCATGCTCTCGTACTGATTGTATTTGGTGAAACGCAGTGCACTGAAGTCCGGAAGACCGTCGATGTGATGCACATAACGGCAGAGGTAACGCTTCATCTCAAGAGCACTGGACCAGCGCTGGAAGGCAAACATGGTCTGCCAGTAGAGCCAGAAATTGGTGCTCCAAAAGCTCTCAGGCAGCACGTCGGAGATCTTTTTATCCTCCAGATCTTTTTCCGGCGTGAGGAACAGCTTGGATAGAGCCAGCGCGGAGTCCTTATCCAGAGCAAATTTCTTGTCGGTGTGCGCGTCTTCGCCGCGGTTTACCGTTGCCCGGCAAAGAGAATAGTTGGGATCGTGCTTGTTGAGCCAGTAGTATTCGTCCAGAACGGAGACACCGGGCGTTTCAATGGACGGAACGTCGCGGAAGGTATCCCACATAACCTCAAAATGGTTATCCATCTCACGTCCGCCGCGCATATAAAAGCCTTTTGTGATATCCTTGCGTCCGTCGCAGCTGCCGCCGGCGAGCTCAAGCTTTTCAAGCAGATGAATGTGCTCTCCCTTCATCTGACCGTCGCGAACCAGATAGAATGCAGCGGTCAGACCTGCCAGACCGGTGCCGATGATATAGGCTGATTTCTTATCCACGTCCTTCGGCTTTTCGGGATGTGCGAATGCTTCATAAGTTCCTGCGGAATAGTACATAATGAAAACCTCCTGTGTTTTTCTTTCTGACTTCATTATACCCATTTCGCGAAGGCTTACAATCAGCAGAAAAAGCTCCGTGATAAAAGAATTATCACGGAGCCGAAAAGTGTAAAAAGTTTTATCAAAACCGCCAAAATGATGAAATCAGAGCTTGAAGCGGGAGAGTGCCGATGAAATGGAGCCCTTGATCACTTTAGCAAGCCTGTCAACGATCTGCTGCGGATCTTCGCGCATATCATCCTTGATCCAGTCAAGCATCAGACCGATCAAAACGTAGGAATAAACCTGCGCAATGAACTGCTTGTCCTCCTCGCGCACAGTGAGCCCGCCGGACTCCTCTTCAATGACATCCAGCAGCAACTGGTCCACAAGCGGCTGAAGATATTTTTCAACCTGCTCCCTGTGAACACAGCGGTAGACATTCAGAATGAACGGCTTATTCGCCTGCACTGCCTGGAAAATCTGTAAAAGTCCCTGCTGCCAGGTTTCATAGGTTTTTTTCTCATTCAGGGCGCGCTTTGCATCCTCAAGGCAGGACCATTCCACAAGGTCGTAAATGTCCTTAAAGTGATAATAGAAAGTCATACGGTTGATCCCGCAGTCTTCGGCGATATCCGCCACGGTGATCTTGGTGAGCGGCTTTTTGAGCAGCAGATTTTTCAGTGACTGCTCCAATGCACGTTTTGTTACCTGAGACATACTGTAATTCCTTTCCGCCGCTGCAATTCCGGCACAGGGCAAAGAGATAGGAGAACACTTATGGAATTTCCAATTCCGGCAGGCCGGAATCCGAGAAACAGGGACACGGACCGGAGTTGGGGTTTGCTAAATGCTATTCCTGTAAATCCGGAAACACCTTTGTCCCCAATACCGCTATTCTACATTCGTAGTTCACAAAAAACTCCTGCGACTTCAATGTGTTGAGTTCGTCAAATATAGGTTTGTTTAATAAATGCTTTTTCCGAACGCATACGCTTCCTGCAGATGCTCCGTCCTATCAAAGCGGCATTGGTGTCCGGGCGATCAGGATAACCGCCAGAATTGCCCCTACAAATGCCGCAGCCCCTATGACAGCCAACAGCTTTTTGCTGAGTTTCTTTTTCGCTGCCTTGCCAATCAGCGCGGCGCAAGCTATGCAGATAGCCGCCGCCAAAAGTGCAATGCCCAGCGTTTCCCATAGCCAAGATAGTTCATATAGGATTTTCATGCGATCATCATCTCCTGTTCGTTAAACTGGAAATTGTTTATTTCTTCTTTTTCGGTTTTGGGGCTGGCAGTTCATCATACATTGCATGAAACAAGCCTGTCAAAAATTCCTTATTATCAACTTCATCTACCAACAACATCTCTTTTGCTCCCTCATAGGGTAATTCATACGGAGCTGTCGGCATATAACTAATTGCTGATTTTACTGGTTTAACAAGTAATCTATCATCATAGATACCGCCTACAATCTTGCCACGATAATAAATAATAAATTCTCCCATCATAGCTCGATAAGTAATTTCTTCTAACTCAGATAGCTGTCCTAAAATAAACTCTAAGTATTCCTTGCTTGATGCCATATTTCCACCTCAAATTCCGATTTGTCTGTCCCTTAAAGTCCGAGTCCTTCAACCCACGCCGCAAGCTCCTGATGCCCGACATTGCCCTTGAAAACCTTGCCGTCCATCAGCTTTGCGCCTTTGCAGCTCGGCGCAAGGCGTTCGTTCGTCTTGCCAATGCCGCTTCCACCGGAGGTTGCAAACGGGATGATCGTCTTGCCTGTCAGGTCTGTATATGGTCAGGGGCAGATAAATCCTGCATCTATAAATCCCCCTCCTTGCGATTTACCGAAGCCCCGGTGTCAAAGCCGTTGGGGAAACGCTGACGCAGCTTGTCCAGATTTCCCTGAAAAACAGCCTCCAGCGGAACATCCAATGCCGTGGCAGCCTCGGCGAGATACCACGCCACATCCCCAAGCTCCCTGACCAAATGTTCCTTATCCAGCTCATGCCCCTGCATCAGCCACTTTTTCACAATGTCAATGGCTTCACCGGATTCCCCGCACAAGCCCATGACGCTGTTGATGAGAGCATCCTTTTTATCAAGCGCCGGATTCAGCGTTGCCATAGCCGCTTTCTGATATTCGTTGACTTGCATCTGTTTCCTCCGTTATTTTGCCTGCGCAAATTGATATGCCTGCCCGATCCAATCAAACAACTCCTCGTCCAAATCGGACGGACTGCTGATGACAAAATGCGTTGTCCACCGCCCCGGATACGGCTCGGTTTTTGCCGCCACCCGGTCGGATTCCAACGGAGCGGACAGCCCCAGCGTCAGCACAAAACAGTCTTCCGGCAGCTCCGTTTTCTTTTTTACCTTCAAGAAGGACACGCAGGCGTAAAGGTGGCGATTATAGTATGAGATTTGAGATTTTTGCACCTTGATTCGGCTTTCGGGGAATCTGGCAAGGAGCTTTTCCTGAAAGCACTCATACAGCGGATAGGCAGCCTGATGCCGGTCAAAGAAAAACAGGATATCCTGTATCGTTGTGTCCATTCTGTTTCCCTCCGCAAATCACGGGTTTTTCTTCTGTTTTTCTCACGGACAAACATTAGCAAGATTTGTTGATATGATTATACTTGAAAAGCATACTAATTTCAACCGCACACAGCGATAAAACCCCGCAAGCCGCTTGGAGACAGCGGCTTTGCGAGGTGCGCCTTATCTGAAGAGGCCATTTGCTTATTATATGGCATGAGCGATAGAGCATATGTTTTGCCGGTACCGGGGCATAGCCGCAGCCAGAGCCGGCAGGTGTCTGCCAAAATGACAAAAGCCCGGAAATTGCAGTGATTTCTGGGCTTTTCCATATCTGAAAGACAGTCTGAATAGAGCAAAAATAAGCTAAGGAATTGTAAAAGCATGTCATATACAATATAAGGAATAAGGCGCTGCTGGTTTCAAAGATATATCACCCGCTCCGAGAGGAACGGATATCATTGCAAAAGGCACTTGCTTTCGCAAGTGCCTTTTGCATGGCACGCCAGAAGGGACTCGAACCCCCAACCCTCAGAACCGGAATCTGATGCTCTATCCATTGAGCCACTGGCGCATTTCAACAACCATTATTATAGCAGGATTCTTAATGAAAGTAAAGCCCATTTTTTACACAACTTCCGACAAAAACCGGGCGGCATATGCCGCCCGGTTGGATATGGAGTTATTCCTCTTCGTTCTTCTTTGCGTCCTCGATGATCTTTGCCTGATTCATCTGCGGGACTTCCTCATAGCGAACAAATTTGAGGGAATAGGAGCCGCGGCCCTGCGTCATGGAACGCAGATCAATGGCATAGGAGCTCATCTCACCCATGGGGACTTCAGCCTCTACGACCTGCTGACCGTTGCCGCAGGGGTTCATGCCCATCACGCGGCCGCGGCGCTTGTTGAGGTCGCCGATGACGTCGCCCATGTTGCTGTCCGGAATGTAAACCTTCAGCTCGCCGATCGGCTCAAGGAGGGTCGGGTTTGCAGTGGGCAGACCTTCTTTATAGGCAATGCCGGCAGCGGTCTGGAACGCCATATCGGAGGAGTCGACCGGATGGGAGGAACCGAAGTACAGCGTCGCCTTCAGGAACACGACGGGGTAACCAGCCAGAACACCCTTGCCGACGCAGTTGCGAAGACCCTTTTCGACGGAGGGGATGAAGTTCTTCGGCACGCAGCCGCCGACGGTTTCATCCGCAAAGATCATCTCTTCGCTTTCGGTCTGCGGCTCAAAGCGGATGTAGACATCACCGAACTGGCCGTGGCCGCCGGACTGCTTCTTGTGACGGCCGTGGACTTCGACCTTTTTCTTGATGGTTTCACGGTAGGCGATCTTTGCGGGACGAAGCTCGGCTTCAACCTTGTACTTGCTCAGCAGCTTTGCGATGATAACGCTCAATTGAATATCGCAGACACCGGCAATGATCATTTCCTTGGTTTCGGGATCGTTGCCAAAGGTGAAGGAGGCGTCTTCCTCGTTCAGCTTGACCAGACCGTTGGCGACCTTGTCTTCCTGTCCCTTGGTCTTGGCGTAGATGGCCATGCGGTAGCAGGGCTCAGCATACTCCATGGGCTTGATGGTGACGGCCTTTCCGGGCATGCAGAGCGTATCGCCGGTACGAACCGAGGCGAGCTTTGTGAAAACGCCGATGTCACCGCAGCAGACCTTGGAGGTCTTGATGTTGTCCTTGCCGCGCGGGAAGAAGGTGTTGCCCAGCTTTTCAGTGTCGCCGGTGCGGGCGTTGACAACGGACATGGTGTCCTCAATATCGCCGGAAACGACCTTGAAGTAGGAGTTCTTGCCATACTGGTCGGCAACGGTGTTGAACACGAATGCAACAGCGCTGCCATTCGGGTTGATGGCCAGCTCGGACTCATTGCCGTCCTCGTCCACGGTGACCATGGGCTTGCCTTCCAGGGGGTTCGGTGCGAACTTCACGATGTTCTCCAGCAGACGGAGCGTGCCCAGACCATTCATCGCGCAGCCGCAGAAAACGGGCGTGACGGAGCGCTGCTGCAAGCCGTCGCGGATGCCCTTGGCAAGCTCCTCTTCGGTGAAGGGTTCTTCCATGAAGAACTTTTCCATCAGAGCTTCATCGGTTTCAGCGACCTGCTCGTTCAGCTCGGCCATGTATTCTTCAATTCTATCCTCAGCATCGGCAGGCAGGGGAATTTCTTTGCCGTCTACGCCGTAAGCCTTCTTTGTAATCAGATCGACAATGCCGACCGCCTGCTCGCCCTTGAGGATGGGGAAGGTAAAGGGAATTGCAGAAGCACCGAAAGTGCTGCGGATGGAGTCAAAGGTAGCAAAGAAGTTTGCATGCTCCTCGTCCAGCTTGGAGACATAGAACATCGCGGGCAGACCGGCGTCCGCCAGAGACTGCCAACCCTTTTCAGTGCCGACGGCGATGCCGGACTTTGCGCTCAGGCAGATGATACCTGCGTCGGAAACGCGAAGGGACTGCACGACCTCACCGGCAAAATCGAAATAGCCGGGGTTGTCCAGCACGTTGACCTTGCAGCCGTTATATTCGACGGGAATGACGGAGGTCTTGATGGAATACTGACGCTTCTTTTCTTCGTCGTCGAAGTCGGAAACGGTGGTGCCGTCGGTGCGCTTGCCCAGACGGGTAATGGCCTTGGTCAGGTAGAGCATGCTCTCGCAGAGCGCGGATTTGCCGTCGCCGCCGTGACCGAGCAGGCAGAGATTGCGGATGTCCTTCGCAGTGTACATAGTTTTGATTTTCTCCTTTCTGAGCAGAGCCGCAGGCTGGAAAGGGAGCGGACTGCTGGCGGCATTACATCGTTGCCACAATTAGTATTAATTATACACGATGGAAAATGAGATTTCAATTATATTTGAGAAATTTGGCCAATGTTACGAAAGAGGACGGTCATATTTGTAAAAAAACACGATAAATCAAAGCAGCAGGAGGAGAAAAGCAATGAACTCCGACAGAATCACCCACAAAAGCTGGAACAGCACAATATGAAGCGGTGAGGCTGCGGCACCTGCCCCCCAGAACAGAAGCAGCGCGCAGAGAATGACGCCGAAGAAGCCCGCAAGCAGATTCAGGATAGCCAGCGTCAGTGTTGCTGAGTAAAGGCTCTGCCCGGCGGCGGTGGTTGAGGCAAAGGTACCAAAGGTGTCCTTGGCAACCAGCGCTCCCTGCCAAGCGGTGCTGCCGAGTTCCGCAGAGGCATAGCGCAGGCGGGCAGAGTAGGGAGGAAACACGAGCCGCTGGGTCGGAATTTCATATTTTGCTGCGATCAACTCAGGCGTGATCAAAAAGTCCCGCGTTGCCATCACGACAGTCAGCTTTGACTTTGCCAGCACTGCCCGCAGGCCGAGCCGCGCAGAACGGGTGGGCTTGTACTTGAGGGCAAAAACACCTGCAAGCTCGCCGCCGATGGAGACGTAAACCGCCAAACGCACCTTGGTTCCGGCTGGCATATGCACACCCATGCTCTGCATAAAGGGCAGGGAACCGACAAGTACGATGTCACCTGCAATTTCCGCACCGACGCCGCCTGCATCATAGATCCTGTGGGAGACTGCCTGATAGTGCTTTCCAAACTGAGCCTCCAACAGAGACTCGAAGAGCTGCGTCAGGGGACTTTCACAGGCTTGCAGCGCTGCAAGCGCGTAGCCGATGACCTTTGCAGCGGGGTGTGCGGCATAGAGCTTCATACCGTTGGAACGGACGCCATCCATGGGGAACAGGTCGCCGTCGCGCAGCAGAATGGTATGCCTGCCGCTGAAGATTCCGGCGCCGTACCAGCCGCACAGCGCACCATGGATCTCACTCAGCCGCTTTGCAAGGGTGTGAAACGGACGGGCAAAGGAGAGAAGACTCGCGCAGGGCGTTGCGCCCAGCAGGAGAAGCATCCAGCCGTGCAGAAAACTGGTGTGGCCGCTGTGTGCAAAAATGATTGCGGCGGCCAGCGTTCCGGGAAGCAGAATGGTAGAATAGATGCAAAAGAGCGTCTGCGCGGCGTCCGGCTGCTCCAGTTCCCCGCAGAACACAGAGCGGTCGCCGGTGTCACAGCGGAGGGCGCTGTCCTCCAGCCCGGAAATGCGGCAGATGCCCATGGGCTTTTCAATGGAACAGACTGTTCGAAGCGTTGTAAGCATTCCGCGGTCGTGCAGCACCAATGCGCGAAAGAGAAAATAGAGCAGCAGACTTCCGGCGGCGCAGAAGGAGGCTTTTGATACAAAAGCATCCGTGATACAGAGAACAACGGTCAGAGCGCCCAGTGTAAAGGGACTGATGCGAAGCCGGAAAAGATCGCGCAGCCCGCGAATCACAACATCGAAGGACAAGAGCAGGGAAAGCCCAAGCAGTCCGGCGGACAGATAGACCGGCAGCCCGGTGGGAAGAAGCTGTATTACGGCGGGAAAATATTCGCCGCACAGCAGAAGCAGAAAATTGATCGCACAGAAAAAACCGGTCAGACCGAGACGCAGGCCGGTGCCGCTCAGAATCATGCGGTATTTTTCCAGAAGCTCCTGCGCCGTTGGGGGAGGCGGAGCCTCCGGTGCGACCTTTACGGCAGCAGAGTGCCGTCGCGCAGGACGGGAGGGCTGCTGTGCTTCCTTTTTCCCGCGAAACGGCGCGGAAGACGGCGGCGCAGGCTGCCAGACGGACGGCCGGAAAGTAGGCACCGCTGCTCTTTCCTCTGCTGAGCTATGCGGCGGGGAAGACTCAGGCATTTCCTGTGCAGCTTCCGGTACTTCCTGCACAGGCTCCGGCGCAGAGCACTCCGGTTCCGGGAACGATGCAAAGGCAGACTCATCCGCAGCGGGAATAGCTTTTTTCGCCTCTTCCGCCGCAGGAACTGTCACCGGCGGCTTTTCCGCCGGTATGACTTGCTTGCTGCCGAATTCCTCCAGAATATCTTCCAGCGTAAACTCCGGCATCGCCGGTTCTGCCGGAACGGGCTTATTCACTTGTTCCGGCTTGCGATGCCTCATAGAAGTTATCCTCTCTGTCTGACGGCTTCGTAGAGCAGAATGGCTGCCGCTGCGGAGGCGTTCAAGGATGAAATACGGCCCTTCATTGGAATACTTACCTTAAAATCGCAGCTATCGGCGACAATGCGGCTCATGCCGACTCCCTCGTTGCCGATCACAATGGCGGCAGGCCCCTTCAGGTCGGCGGAATAGAGGGGAACTGCGCCGTCTGCGGCAGTGCCGAAAATCCAGACACCGCGCTGCTTGAGCTCACGAATGGCGGCGGTAAGATTGGAAACACGCGCCACGGGCATGTATTCTACTGCACCGGCGGAGGCCTTGCCGACCACGGCGGTCAAACCGACGCTGCGGCGCTTGGGGATGATTACGCCGTGCGCCCCGGCACATTCCGCGGTGCGCAGGATCGCGCCCAAATTATGCGGGTCGGACAGCTCGTCGCACAGGACGATCAGAGGCGCCTCACCCTTTGCCTCCGCTGCGGCGAGGATATCATCTATCGTTGCGTAGTCATGGACGGCGACCGAGGCGATGATGCCCTGATGCGCTCCCGTCAGGCTCATCTCATTGAGCTTCCGGCGGTCGATGCGCACGACGACGGCACCGGCTTCCTTGGCCATTGCGGCCAAACGGCCCAACGCGCGATCGGTATCGCCGTCGGCCAGGAAGACCTTGTTGATGGTGCGGCCACTGCGAATGGCTTCCGTTATGGCGTTGCGGCCTTCAATCATATCCTCCGCAGGTGCGGGGGTATCTTTTGTAAATTCTCTCTCGTTTTTCATAAAAGCTCCAACTCTGTCATAGAATATGTTTCTGGGCTCTATTATAGCAAAAAAAGACGCCGGATACAACAGGCAGCTTTGAATTCTCGAAATTCATAGAAATTTTACAGCGCCGTGATACACTTTTCATTGCACAAAAGGGAAAAATATGCTATGATTCTATCGTATAAATTTGCCGAAGGGAGGAGAATCCATGGCAAATCAAGACCCAAAGCGCCGCCCGGAGAACGACAATAACAACAAATCAAAGCTGTCCATTCTCTGGCTTATCGTTGCGGTGATCATTGTGACAATCCTCGGAAACCAGCTCATCAACTTCCTGCGCTCTTCACAGCAGGAGGAGGTTACGTATGATGCTTTTCTGGATAAGCTCAACGGAGATGAGATCAGTCAAGTGCAGATCGAAGCAGACCGCATTGACTTCGTTCTCAAAAAGGATGACGATTCCCGCCTGAAAACAGTGTATTATACGGGGATTCTGCCCAATGTTGATCTTACGCCCGTCGTGCAGCAGCTCAAAGAGAACGGCGTGAAGTTCAGCGGAAAAATCGTTGAGCAGAGCTCCATGATTTTTTCGTGGCTGCTGTTTCCGCTGCTGCTGTTCTTCGGCCTGAGCCTGCTCGGCCGCTTCCTGATGGCAAAAAACGGCGGCGGCGATGGGTTCGGCGGTATCGGCAACATCGGGAAAAGCAAGGCGAAGGTCTATATGGAGAAGGAAACCGGCGTGACCTTCAAGGATGTTGCCGGCCAGGACGAGGCAAAGGAATCCCTGCAGGAAATCATTGATTTCCTTCACAATCCCAAAAAGTATACTGCCATCGGCGCAAAGCTGCCGAAGGGTGCGCTGCTGGTCGGCTCTCCCGGTACCGGCAAGACTCTGCTTGCCAAGGCAGTCGCAGGCGAGGCACATGTGCCATTCTTTTCCATCTCCGGTTCGGACTTTGTGGAGATGTTTGTGGGTGTCGGCGCAAGCCGTGTGCGCGATCTGTTCAAAGAAGCATCTAAAGTTGCCCCGGCAATCATCTTTGTTGATGAGATCGACGCCATCGGCCGCAGCCGCGATTCCAGATTCGGCGGAAATGACGAGCGCGAGCAGACCCTCAATCAGCTCCTTGCAGAAATTGACGGCTTCGACTCCTCCAAGGGCGTAGTCATTCTGGCGGCCACGAACCGTCCGGAGATTCTTGATAAGGCGCTTCTGCGCGCCGGACGGTTTGACCGCCGCATTGTTGTTGACCGTCCAAATCTGGAAGGGCGCTATCAGACTCTCCTGGTACACACGCGCAACATCAAGCTGGCGGAGGATGTCGATCTTAAGAAGCTGGCGCAGGCCACGGCAGGCGCAGTCGGTGCGGATCTTGCCAATCTGGTCAACGAGGCGGCGCTGCGCGCTGTCCGTCAGGGCAGACAGATGGTCAATCAGGAGGACCTGCTGGTCTCTTTTGAAACCGTCATCGCAGGAACCGAAAAGAAGGGTACTGTCCTGACAGATATCGAAAAACGCATCGTGGCCTATCACGAGGTCGGCCACGCACTGGTTGCCGCCCTGCGCAAGCACAGCCAGCCGGTGTCCAAGATCACGATCGTTCCGCATACCTCCGGTGCGCTGGGTTACACCATGCAGATGCCGGAGGAGGAGAAATACCTGAACTCCAAGGAAGAACTGCTTATTCAGCTTCAGACACTCCTCGGCGGCCGCGCCGCGGAACAGACGGTGTTCGGCATCCAGACGACCGGCGCCGCCAATGACATCCAGCGTGCGACCGATCTTGCCCGAAAGATGGTCACGCAGTTTGGTATGAGCGACAAGATCGGCCTGATGACGCTGGCCGCCGGCGGCAACGAATATCTCGACGGGCAGTCCTATATGGACTGTGCGCAGAGCACGGCGGCCGATGCCGACAGTGAAATTCACAAGCTGCTTGACACCTGCTATGAAAATGCAAAATCGCTCTTGCAGGAAAACCGCGCTCTGCTGGATGAGATTTCTCTCTATCTGCTGCAAAAGGAAACGATCACGGGCGATGAGCTGATGGCCTATGTCAATGCCGATACGCATCGTCTGCCCGCGCCTGCGCAGGCTGATGGGAACAAGCCGGAGGTTGAACAATGAACTGGCAGGAAATCAAGACCTTTTTCGCGTCTTTGACGCTGCAAAAGCTGGTTCCGGCAATTCTGATCCTGGTTGTTGGCATCATTCTGGTCAGGCTGCTTCTGAAGCTGTTTGACCGTGGCCTCACCCGATCCAAGCTCGACCGGACGATGTTCGGCTTTATCCGCACGGTGATGCGGGTGCTGTTGTATTCGCTGCTGGTGCTGATTGCGGCGAGCTCGCTGGGCATTGACGTAAGCTCTCTTGTTGCGTTGGTCAGTGTGATCTCGTTGGCAATTTCACTGGCGGTGCAGAATGCGCTTTCCAATGTGGTTGGCAGCATCTCGCTGCTGGCAACGCACCCGTTCCATGTAGGCGATTACATCGAGATCGGCAGTGATGCCGGCACGGTGGAGGAGATCACCATGTCCTACACCAAGATTGCCACACCGGACGGAAAGCGTATCTACATCCCCAACAGTGACGCGGCTTCCGCGCGTATCTGCAACTATTCCGTCGAGGGAAAGCGCCGCATTGATCTTTATATGACGGCCTCCTATGCGGATGCAACCGAGAAAGTCAAAAATGCGATTCTCACGGCAGCGTCGCGTATGGAATACCTGGAAGGCACGGAGCCGGTTGTCTATCTCAGTGAGTTTCAGGACAGCAGCGTACAGTATTATTTGCAGCTTTGGGTAAAAAGCGAAAACTTCGTTGCGACAAAATTTGCGCTCAACGAGGAAATTCGCCGCGAATTTGATGCGCAGGGAATTACCATTCCATTCCCGCAGCTTGAAGTGCGTGTGGAAAAATAAGAAAACTTCCTCTGTTCCATCGGAACAGAGGAAGTTTTTTGCATCAGCTTCCGCAGGGACAGATGCCGTTTTCCTGACAGCCGCAGGATGAACCATCCGGGAAAAAGGCACGGACGGGGAACTCAATGCGGCTGAAGAGCTCACAGGGATCCTCTTCGCAGCACTCTTCATCACAGCATTCGCGCTTCGGCATACAGTATTCCAAAATGGGAATGGAGAGTTGTGTGTCGCGCTCCAGACGAACGGTGGAAAACTGCCCGATCGTGACGTAGAGTCGTTTGGATTCGCCGGTCAGGACCAGTTCCTCTCCAAAACAGTCCTTGATGGAAGCGGGAATGTCAGTCAACTCCGTTTCGCAGCGGCGGCAGTCGCAGACCTCACGTACCTTTCCGGCCAGAATCATCGGGTCAAGCACATCGACGATTGCCACAGGGAGGTCACTGTGAAGCATGTCATCGGCGCCGGGAATGGCGTCGGTACTGCGGAAGCTCTTGGCTTTACCGCAGCCGCCATAAAGCACGACACGCTTGGAGAAGATGGCAAGGCCGGTGATGGTCGTCGGACGTGTGCCGCCCAGAATGGCATCGCCAAGGATGCGGTAATAAAATGTAATGTCAACGGAATAGCTGCCGCGCTTATAGCGCAGGGCATCCACGTCCACATCCGCGAACAGAAGTTCCGCGCAGCGGGTCTTTGCACCGGTGGAGCGGTTCAGAACGGCTTGGGATTCGGTGGTGAGATAGACGCGCAGATCGTCCACGCAATCCTTGTCAAGACAGGAGTCTACGATCTGATTCGTATGGATACAGGCCGAGCGGGGCTCCCCGCAGACGGCCGGCTCGGTGCTTTTGTCGGCCATAAGATAACCTCCTGTTAAGAGTATGAAAAGCAGAAAAGTGCTTTCACAACATTGTATGCCGTCTCTTGCGGAATGTGAAAACCGGGGTGCGGATTCCTTATAGGAATCCGCACCCCGGCTCGGACTGTCTGGCACCCCGGCAGGATCAATCCATATTCATGGAGGTGATGCAGGCATCGAGCACCTGACTGATGATCGGCACGCAGGTGGAGGCGCCGCCGCCGCCTTTTTCCACGATGACGATGAAGGCCAGAGGGTAGTCATCATCCTGTACAAAGCCGGAAAAGAGGGCATTTGCGGGCTCCCCGTTGCCGACCTCGGCCGTGCCGGACTTTGCACCGGCGTACAGACCGCTGAAATACCAGTCGCCATAGACGTTCTGCACTGTGTAGTGCATCACCTCAGCAAGCCGGTCGGCGGTATCTCTGTCAACTGCGCGGTCACACAGGGAAGTGGAGGCACTGTATTTTCTGGAATCTCCAAAGTATACTTTTTGTACCAGATAAGGACTTGCGGCCTGCCCGCCGTTTGCGATCGCTCCCATGTAGGTCATATACTGGCATGGATTGATCTGGTCGGTATACTGGCCGACGCCGGCCCAGGCTGCTTCATAGGTTGTTGCGCCGGTAAGGTCAAAGCTGCCTGCGGCGGTCTTCGTGCCGTCAAAGGAAAGCCGGGAGAAAATTCCGGCCTTTCGGACATATGTGGTCAGTGTATCCGGGCCGAGTTCGGCAGCGATTTCCGCAAAAGCAACGTTGCAGGAATTTGCAAGCGCATCCTGGAAATTCTGCTCGCCGTGTACCCCGTTGCAGATCACGGTTTCCGCGCCGACTTGCGCGCTTCCTTCGCAGAAGAAGCTGCGCTGCTCAATGTCAGGAATGCGCTCCAGCGCGGCGGCAGCCGTTACCAGCTTAAAGATAGAGCCGGGCGTGTAATTCCCGTAGAGAAAACGGTTTACATAAACTCCATCATAGGTGTCCGGGTTGCCTGCTACATCCGGAACATCATCCGGGTCAAAGGTAGGGGAGGACACCATGCAAAGAATTTCACCTGTTTTGTAATTATACACTCCGACCGTTCCCTTGCGGCCGTCCAGGGCATTTAAGGCGGCTTTCTGAGCCTCGGCGCTGAGCGTGAGCTCCATGCGTCCCTCCCGGTCTCCGGTGGAGTAGGTGCCATTGAAGCGGTCAAAGCCTATCAGTTCGTCGCCGTACTGCGCCAGCAGAAAAGCGGGAATGTTGCCCTCACGGTCGCCCAGAAGATGGAGCATCGCGCGGCGCAAAGTGCCGCTTTCGGCATAAGTCTTGCCATTCGTTGCGTCGAGAAGCAACGTACCGGAACGATCGACGATGCGGCCGCTGTTCATCACGCCGTCAGTGTAGACATGCGGGCTGTTCTGAAAAGTTACCCAATCCGGAGAATCAAGCAGATAGCGCACAATGATCATCAGAAGCCCCAGCAGGAGCACTCCGGCCAGCGCCAGCGCAAACCAGGTGCGTTTTGCAATCTTATTCATATGGCTGCACCTCCTCTGCCTTGACCATCCGGACGGCGAAGCTGGCATTTTGACGTGTATCCGCCGCCTTGATAAAGGCAATCAGCCCCCAGGACGAGAGCATACTGGAGCCGCCGTTGGAAACAAAGGGGAAGGTCACGCCGGTCAGCGGAAGCAGATCCATGGTACCGAACACATTCAGAATGGTTTGGATCATCAGAATGGAAACGGCCGCACAGGCGGCGATCGTGTAGAAGCTGCTGCGTCCGACTCTGGCAGAGCGTACAACGAATATGCCCAGAATGACAATGGCGGCGACCATGACGATGCCGAGAATCAATCCCCATTCCTCGCAGACAAAGCCGAACACAAGGTCCGTGTCGGAAGCGGCGACATATTTGAGCCAACCGTTGCCGGCACCGAGGCCAAGAAGCCCGCCGGAGGCGATGCACATCATTGCGCGTGTCTGCTGATAGCCGGAGGAGAGCGCATAATCCCATGCATGTCCCCATGTGGCAAAACGCCGAAGAATGTGAGGCCGGAAGCGTACGGCCAGAACGCCCGCAAAGCCGGTCGCAGCGCAGGCCAGCGCAATGGTTGCAAAGCTGCCGGAGCGCAGGAACGCGATCACAAGGAAGGCAACGAAGAAGATCAGCGCCGTGCCGAAGTCGTTCATCAATGCCAGGCAGCCGCAGATTGCGGCGGAATAGGCGATGAAGAGAATCAGATTGCGCTTGGTGACGATGCGGTCCATTGTCGAAGCACCGACATAGATGAAGCACAGCTTGACCAGCTCCGAGGGCTGAAAGGAAAAACTGCCAATCTTGATCCAGTTCTTCGCACCATAGATTTCCGTGCCGAACACAAGGTTGACCGCCAGCAGAAGCAACCCGCCGACGGCGGCAAGATAGCGGAAGCGCTTTGCACGCGCCAGATCGCGCAGAGACCAGCCGATGATCAGATAAATAATAACGCCGCCGACCAGACAGATGAGCTGCTTGCCGATCTTTGACGCATCGTCTGAGGCGATGACCGCAAAGCCGATGGTAGAAAGGAAGAACGCGAGTGTTTCCACCTCATAGCCGCTGCGGCGCGCCAGCTTCAGCGCGAAAAACAGCAGCCACTCCACGGCAATCAGTGCAGTAAAGCCCAGAACGGCCGAGGACATGGCCTCGGGCTGCAAATGCGTTACGAACTGAACAGACGTGAAAAGCTGAAAGAGCATCAGCAAAAAGAGCGTCAATGCAGGTGAGCCCATGTTCTGGGGCTTGGTGCGCGTGGCGAGCTGCTCCTCCAGTTCTTCCTGCGTGACGGGGGTGAGGATCATTTCAACACCGCCAAGATTGATGCGGTCGCCGTACTGGACAGCGCTGAGCGCTGTCTGCTCGCCATTGACCATGACGGCACCCCGCGAACCGATGTCGGTAACAGACCAGCTCCCGTCATCAAAACGCGTCAGAACGGCATGGTTGCGTGAAACGGTAGGGAAGTCCACCACAATGTCGCAGCCGCGGCCGCGGCCGATGATGTTTTCCCAGTGGGTGATGGGAAGCTGGTTGCCGTCCGGCATGACGAGCCATGCCCATGTTTCCGGCTCGCGGCGGAATTTCAGCAGGGGCGCGGCACAGCGCCAAAGGATCAGAACTCCCAGCAGCGGCGCGATGTAGCGCCAGAGCGTGCAGAAGACCTCGGCCAACTGTGCGCCGTCGGACTGAAAATAGTCATAAATTGCAGAAAAAAGCTGCTGCACAGTGTCACCTCCCGCTTTACTTCGGTTGTTATTTTGTAGCTACATTATAGTGTTTTGCAGCGATTTTGTCAATCTGCCGCCTGCACGGGCTTGACAGCCGCTCGGACGGATGCTAATATTATACCCAAGGTATGCGCCTGTGATGGAATTGGTAGACATGCGAGATTTAGGTTCTCGTGCCTCCGGCGTGTGGGTTCGAGTCCCTTCAGGCGCACCAAAAGCACTTGCACAGGCAAGTGCTTTTTCTGATATGAGCGGGATGAAGAAAAAATGGGAGTATGGATTCAGCACTGTGATTCGCCTTTGGGCGGCATTCTGTTGGCCGCAGATGAAATCGGCTTGACAGGCCTCTGGTTTGAGGGACAAAAGTATTTTGCGGCCGGCCTTCCGGAGAAGCTGCTTGAGGGCGAGAACGTGGCGATCACGCAGGCGAAACATTGGCTGGAGCTCTATTTCTCCGGCAGGATGCCGGATTCTTTCCCGCCGCTGCACCCGAGCGGTTCCATTTTCCGGCGGAAGGTGTGGGACATTCTGTTGCAGATTCCCTATGGCCGGACGATGACCTACGGTGAGATTGCAAGACGACTTGCTTCTGAAAACGGAAGAATGGCGGCACAGGCCGTTGGCGGGGCGGTGGGACACAACCCGATTTCCATTCTTATTCCCTGCCACCGCGTCGTTGGAGCCGACGGCGGCCTGACCGGGTACGCCGGAGGAATGGAACGCAAAAAGCGACTGCTGGAGATGGAAAAAGCGTGCCTGTGCGCTCCGCAGATGTAAACACCGGCGGAATAATTTGAAGCACGGATGCGGCTCAGCCGCATCCGTGCTTTTTACGCAGAATTGTCTTTTCACGGGTCATAGAACATAGCACACCGCGATCGAGGTTGTACACAACGAAGGCCTTGGCGGTATCCCCGATTCGGTCGTAGAGGCGGCCGGCGCTGTAGCTTTCCCCCAGAACGGTGTGCGGGCTGTTGGCTACGTAGCCGACGGTGCCGAGCCCGGGAAGCTCTGCCTTGATTGCCTCTCTGTCCACTTTGTTGTCAGGTTCCTTGACAAGCCGGATTTCCTGATTCGGCTTGAAAAAATCACTGCCGAAGTAGTGGCGGGTTCCGGTAATCGTGAAATAGATTTTTTCCATTTGAATTCCCTCCTGTTTTGTTCTGACTTCAGTATAACAGGAAAGGTGTTCGAAAAAACTCCCTCGGTTTACAGAGCGGAATATTGCGCACAGAGCTTTTGCGCAAGCTCCCGCATGCTCTGAACGACGGCCTCCGGCGCAGTGACCTTCAGAGCACCGTCCATTCCGGCAATCCAGCCGAGGAACTGCGGACTGACCGCGACATCCACATGGGCATAAAAATGCGCGTCATCCTTGCGCAGCAGTGGAATATCCTTGCCAAACCGGTCGATCACGATGCCAGCCATCCGGTTTTCTCCCTCCAGTGTGACACGTGCGGGCGTGCCGCCGTACATGCCGAACAGCCGCTCCGTGTAGGCTGCCGGATCGGTGCTTTTCAGAAGCGATTCACCTTCGCGCGGCGTATCCGTGAGGCAGATGGTTTTCATCTTGTCCACGCGATAGTGACGAAACTGGGCGGCTGCCGCATCATAGGCAATCAGATAGTAGTTTTCATCGTCCCAGCGCAGGTGCCACGGGCTGACGCAGTACCACGCCCCTCCGTGCCGGAATTCCTCCTGCTTGTCTACATTCCACTGAAAATATTTGAAGCGGATCTGTACGTTTTGCGAGATTGCCGAGTGGAGCTTATCCACATTATAATAGATGCTTTCATTCATCGTTTTGACGCGCCCGGCAATCAAGACCTGCCGCTGGAGCTGTTTGGCGTCATAGATGCTGACGAGGCTTTCCAGCTTCTTGATCAGGCTGCGTGATTTTTTCTCCGTGATAAACCGGGAGGATTGGACGGAATCGACCAGCAGCTTCAGCTCCGCCAGTTCAAATTCCCGCGAGGCGAGGTGATAGCGGGTGGTTTTTCCCTCCTGGTAGGAGAGAATATCCAGCCCGAATTGCCGCAGTTCTTCCAGATCAAGGTAAATCGTCTTCCGGTCGGCGCTGATGCCCACATTTTTCAGACGGGAGATCAGCTCCGACATGGTCAAACCATGGGATTCGTCCGTTTCCTCATAAAAAAATTTGGCCAGATAGAGCAGCTTTTGCTTCTGATTAGTGCTTTTTGCCATTCTCATCGCCTCCCCGTCCAGTATAGCACAGCGGCGGCAGAATGGGAAGCAAATGTTGAAAGATGCGGCCTTTTGTGCTAAGCTATGCCACAAAGGGGGGCTCCAGCATGAAAAAAGAAATTCAGTATTGCACCGCGGACCCCGGTTGGCTGCGGGAATTCTGTGAACTGCCGGAGATGCGGCGCCTCAGGGACATCGGGATGAACTGCGGGTGCGAGTACACGAGTTTTCCGCGCTTTCAGAATTTGCAGCCCTATTCCCGCTACCGGCACAGTGTGGGAACGGCACGGATCGTATGGAATTTTACGGGGAGTATGGAGCAGACAATTGCCGCTCTGTTTCATGACATTTCCACTCCTGCCTTTGCGCATACGATCGACTTTCTGCACGGAGACTATCTGCGTCAGGAGTACACGGAGGGGAGAACGGAAAAAATGATCCGGGATTCCGTCGGAATCGCTGCGCTTCTGCACCGCTATGGCGTGCCGGCGGAGGCCGTTACGGATTATCACCGTTATCCCATCGCGGACAACGACAGCCCGCGACTGTCTGCCGATCGTCTGGAGTACAGCATTGGAAATCTGCTGAATTACGGCCTGTGCGATGCCGAAACGCTGCAAGGCTTCTATGACGATATCCTTGTAACTTCCGCACCGGACGGCACACCGGAGCTGGCGTTTTCCGATGCGGAGACGGCCTGTCATTTCGCACGCGGCGCGCTGGAAATGTCAAAAATCTATGTGTCGGACGAGGATCGCTACGCCATGCAGCGGCTTTCGGAGCTGGTAGCGCGTGCTTTGAAAAATGGAGTTCTGACGACGCAGGATCTCTATGGAACGGAAGCCCTGCTGATTGAAAAGCTCAAGGCAGACCCGGAATTACGAGAAAGCTGGACGAGCTATACAGCGCTGCACGAGATGCTCTATGCGGAGTCAGAGGCAGTTCGGGAGGATCGCCGGATAATCCCTGCCAAAAAGCGCTGCATTGACCCGCTGATTGCGGGTCGGGGCCGGGTTTCGGAGGTCTTTCCTGATTTTGCCGCTGAATGGAAGGCCTTTCTGGCGACTCCGCAGGAGCACTGGATCTGCGCGCGATAAACGCACCCCCCCCGCCGAATTATGATTCGGCGGGGGGCGTTGTTACAGAAGAATGATTGCTTTCGTGCCGACATGGAGCTTGCCATCGACGACGGTCACGGCTTCGCCGGAGAGGGCGTCAGTGTATGCTCCGTCTGCGAGGGGAACGCCGATTGTGCCGCTTCTGCCTGCGAGCGGAAAAACGCCGACTGCGCGCTGCGACGGCCCGGTGTAGCTGCCGCAGACGATGTTCTGCATATCATCTGTGTCCAAACGGAAAATTGCGTCTGTGGGAAGCTGCTTCTTGACTGCGGCGAGCTTGGCGAGATAAGCGCTGATGTCCCGGCCTGAAGACCAGTCGATGGGTTCCTTTTCAAAGAGCGAGGGCGTGTGCTCTGCGCAGACCTCCTGCCCGGCGTAAATGAGCGTCGCACCCTTGAGGAAATACCACAGTGCCGTCCACGCAAGAAGCTGTGCTTCACTGCGGAAGAGAGAGGCGGCTCGTGCCTGATCGTGGTTTTCCAGACAGCGCAGCTTGTTGTACTCCGTGCGGAAGCTGAGCTCCTGAAAGTTAAAGGCGTCAAACAGACGGCTGAGCGGCAGTTTGCCCTGCACGGCCTGCTCATAAAGCGGCCAGATGTCATAGGGGTAGAGAATGTCGAAGGCATCGAACAGCTCACTGTCCGTTGCGGCATAGAAGCCCTGTTCACGGAAGGCGCGGATGTGCGCCAGATGGACGCTTTCTCCCAGCCAGATCGCGTCCGGACGCACCTTTGCCACGGCCTTTCGTGCAGCAAGCCAGAAGGAAACCGGCGCGGTGCTGGCAACGTCGCAGCGGAAACCGTCAACATATTTTGCCCAGAAGCAGAGCGAAGCGATCTGATAGTCCCGGAGACCGGAAACGGAGTAGTCCAGATCGACTACGTCCGTCCAGTCGCCGACCTTATTGCCGCGGTTGCCGTCGGGCTTGCGGTAGAAAAATTCCGGATGTTCCGCGACCAATGTGGAATCCGGCGAGGTGTGATTATATACGACGTCAATGATGCACTTCATGCCGCGGCGGTGGATTTCCTCTACAAGGTGGAGAAAGTCTTCCATGGTGCCGTATTCTGGGTTAACGGAGCGATAGTCACGGTTTGCATAGGGACAGCCGAGACTGCCTTTCTTATTGAGAATTCCAATGGGATGAATGGGCATGAACCAGATGATGTCCGTGCCGAGGGCGCGGATGCGGTCAAGGTCCGGTTCCACGGCGCGGAAGGTTCCCTCCGGCGTGTGGCTGCGGACATAGAGCTCGTAAATCACGCTGCGGCGCAGCGCAGGATTGGTATCCAATGCCATAAATTATAACGCTCCTTTGCTTGATTTTGGCTTCGGTGACTAGAGTATAGCCGATGTTCGGGTGAGTTGCAATAAATTCTTCACAGAAATCAGAGGTTTCTTCAAGCGCTTTTGACGAAAAGGAAATGACGCATTGAAAAAAAGAACAACGCATGCTAGAATAAGACCATAAAATACTAGGGGGAAAAAGTAATGTCCAAATTCAGCAGCTTTTTGCAGCGGAAAAATATCCGTCCGTCTGCAAAACTGTACTTCATCGACACCATGAGCAGCATGGCGCTCGGACTGTTTGCCAGTCTCCTGATCGGAACAATTTTCCGCACGCTGGGACAGTATACGGGCGTTAGCCTGTTCACGGAGATCGCTGCTTTTGCCAGCAAGGCGACCGGTGCGGCGCTTGGCGTGGCGATTGCATATGCGCTCAAGGCGCCTGCGCTGGTGCTGCTTTCCGCCGCAGTGGTTGGCATGATCGGCAACGATCTTGGAACGGAAATTGCCCGCGAGGGAGCGGAGGCTCTGACGGTCGCCGCCGGACCTGCCGGCGCTTTCGTGGTTACGCTGGTTGCCGTAGAGCTGGGTAAGATGGTTTCCAAGGAAACACCGGTGGACATTCTGGTCACGCCGGTGGTCACCATTCTTTCCGGCGCACTGCTTGCAAAGTTGATCTGCCCGGCGGTGGCCTACGCAATGTACTATCTGGGCTACTTTATCAACTGGGCAACCGAGATGCAGCCGTTTCTGATGGGCATCCTCGTTTCCGTCGTGGTTGGCATCATTCTGACGCTGCCGATCAGCTCTGCTGCGATCTGTGCGATGATCGGCATCACCGGCCTTGCAGGCGGTGCAGCGACGGCCGGCTGCTGCGCGCAGATGGTCGGCTTTGCCGTTATCAGCTTCCGCGAGAACCGCTGGGGCGGCCTTGTGGCGCAGGGGCTCGGCACCTCCATGCTGCAAATGGGCAACATCGTGAAGAACCCGCGCATCTGGATCCCGGCGACACTGGCCGCTGCGGTGACAGGGCCGATCTCTACAATGGTATTCAAGCTGGAATGCACCGGCGTTTCGGCCGGTATGGGCACCTGCGGATTAGTCGGCCCGCTTGGGATTCTTGCCGATATGGGCGGAAGCCCGAAGGCCTGGCTGGGAATCGTCCTGGTGTGCATTGTGCTGCCCGGCATTCTGTCGTGGGCATTTTCCGCCATCCTGCGCAAGATCGGCTGGATTCGTCCGGGAGATCTCAAACTGAATCTGTAAAGGGGAAAGCCGATGAAAAAGATGAAGAGGTTCATGCCGCTTGTCATGCTGGCAGTTTTCGAAGCGATTGCCGTTGCGCTGTGGCTGAGCAAGGATAATCTGTTCTATCTTTTTAATTTCAGTTACATCGGCCTGTTTCTGTCGCTCGGTCTGTTTCTTTATCAAAAAAACTGCAAGTACGCACGGCATATTGTTCAGCTCGGAGTCGGTCTGTATATGCTGGTCTACCTCGGCCTGATCTGCAGCGAAAACATGCAGATCGAGGGCTTCTGGTATTATCTCTTTACCGGCGTTTTTGAAGCTGCGACCATCCATTATGCGGTGGCAAAGATTTTCGGACCGCTGATCTTCGGCCGCGGCTGGTGCGGCTATGCCTGCTGGACGGCTATGGTTCTGGACTTTTTGCCCTACAGGACGCCGAAGCAGCCGAGAAAGCGCCTCGGCTGGATTCGGTACATTACTTTCGCGGCTTCGCTGATTTTTGTTGCGGCGCTGTTTTTGTGCAAGGTCGGAAATCTGGAGCGCATCATGTTCTGGGCTTTCCTGATTGGGAATGCCCTGTATTATGCCGTTGGCATTGCGCTGGCAATTGCGTTCAAGGACAACCGGGCATTCTGCAAGTACATCTGTCCGATTACGGTGTTCCTCAAGCCAATGAGCTATTTTGCCCTGTTCCGTGTGAAATGCGACAAAACTAAGTGCATTTCCTGCGGAAAGTGCAGACGCGTCTGTCCAATGGAGGTCGACGTGACGGACAATTCCAGAAAACGAAAAAACGGCACGGAGTGCATTCTCTGCATGGAATGCGTTAAAAACTGCCCGAAAGACGCTCTTTAAAAGAACTGCGGTGCAAATTTGCGCCGCAGTTCTTTCCTGCTTCAGCAAACCCTTGCAAAACATACGGAAACATGATACATTAAAATATCGGAGAAATAAAACTGTGTATTTTGGAGTTGATAAGGCTTGGATTTTATTACAAGCGCCAAGAATCCGCTGATTCAGCATATCCGGCGGCTGCTGGCCTCCCGCAGCTACCGCGAGGAAACGGGCGAATTTGCAGCAGAAGGCTGGAAACTTCTCGAGGAAGCGTGCCGCTGGTATCCCCGCTTTACCGTGGCCGTCGTGACGCAGGGAGCGCGGCTCCCGGAGCTGCCGGCGCAGACGCGCGTCGTATCCGTGCCGGAAACGCTGATGCAGAGCATTTCCTCCATGCGCACCCCGCAGGGCGTGGTATTTGCTATGGAGCTACCGCCGCAGCCTGCGCTTTTCCTCCGTCCGGGCATGCTGCTGCTTGACCGGATTCAGGATCCCGGAAATCTCGGAACGATCCTGCGCACGGCGGATGCCTTTGACATTCCGGTGGTTCTGACGAACGGCTGTGCAGATCCCTATTCCGACAAAACGGTGCGCGCTTCCATGGGGGCGGTATTTCGCACCCGGCCGCAGATTGCGGAATTGGGGGAGGTCCTATGCCTCTGCCGGGATGAAGGTATCGGCCTTGCGGCGACGGCACTGTCACCGACGGCGCGGGATATCCGCGAGGTTTCGCTTGCCGAAAACATCGCGGTCATCGGCAGCGAAGGACAGGGAATTTGCAAGGAGCTTCTGGAGGCATCGCAGACGCAGGTCATCATTCCGATGTCACCGCGCTGCGAATCGCTCAACGCGGCGGTTGCCGCCGCCCTTGTGATGTGGCAAATGCGGAACTGAGAGAGAGGGACGGATATGCTGAAGCATTGGATCTGGCTGACAACACGTCCGGGCGTCGGTACGCACGGACGCGCGGCGCTGCTGCGCCTGTTCGGAACGGCAGAGCGTATCTACGAAATGAAGGAGCGGGACTATCTCTCCGCAGAGAACTTCGATCGCCGCTGGCTGGAGGGCCTGCTGGATAAATCTCTGGACGAGGCAGATAAAATCCAGATTGAATGCGACAACAAGGAGATCCGGATGGTCACCTATGCGGACTGTGCCTATCCCTCACGTCTGAAGAATATTTCTGATCCGCCGGCGCTTCTTTATTACCGCGGGAGACTGCCGGACTTTGACAGCGAGGCAGTTATCGGCGTAGTCGGCTCGCGCCGGTGCAGTGCCTATGGGCTGCTGCATGCAAAGCAGTTCTCCAAACTGATTGCATCGAGCGGCGGTATGATCGTCTCCGGCGGCGCACGCGGCATTGACTCCATGGCGCTGCGCGGTGCACTGGATTCAGAGATGCCGGTCGTCTGCGTGCTGGGCTGCGGCGTGGATGTTGTCTATCCGCCGGAAAACCGTGAGCTGTTCCGGCAAATCACGGCGCATGGATGCCTGCTCAGTGAGTATAAGCCCGGAACGCGGCCGGACCGTGGAAACTTTCCTGTGCGCAACCGGATTCTCAGCGGGCTTTCGCTGGGTGTTCTTGTGGTGGAGGCACCGGAGAAAAGCGGTGCGCTGATTACCGCCAACCTTGCCCTGGAGCAGGGACGCGACGTATTTGCCATACCAGGCAATATCGGCGTAAAAAGTTGCGAGGGCAGCAACCGCCTGATCCGCGACGGTGCGATCGTTGTGGAAAACGGCTGGGAAATTCTGTGCGAATACGAGCATCTTTTCCCCGGAAAACTTGCCGACGGCCGCAGCCGCGAGGCGATGGAGCGCGGCTTCATGGCACATTTCGGCCGGGCGGCACCGGTGTACGCGCCGGTGGTTCTGGAAGAGTCGGTCGACAAAAAAGTCATTGACAATCCGGAAAACAGGAATTATAGTGACGTAAAAGAGAAAAAAGCGGAATTGGTTGGGGATGAGGCCGCCGTCTTTGCAGCGCTGAGCGAAAAGGCAGAGCTGGCGGATGAACTTGTTGTCCGCAGCGGGCTGCCTGCGCAGCGTGTTGCGGCCGCCCTGACCATGCTGCAAATCAAGGGCCTTGCCTGCAAGCAGGCGGGCAACCGTTATTGCAGAACCGGAAAATAAATCACGTTGGAGGTTTCCCCGAATGGCAAAGGGAGCAACAAATCTTGTGATCGTGGAGTCGCCCTCCAAGGCGAAAACGATCGGAAAATATCTCGGACCGGAGTACCATGTGCAGGCCTGCATGGGTCATCTGCGCGACCTGCCGAAGAGCACTATGGGCGTGGATATCGAGCACGATTTTACCCCGCAGTATCTTCCGCTGGCGGGCAAGGAGAGCTTGATCTCCGAACTGAAAAGTGCGGCAAAAAAGTCGGACTGCGTATATCTCGCAACCGACCCTGACCGCGAAGGCGAAGCCATTTCCTGGCATCTGAAGGAGCTGCTTGCCCTGCCGGATGATAAAACAAAGCGCGTGACCTTCAACGAGATCACGAAAAATGTCGTCACGCGGAGTATTCAGCAGCCGCGCGACATCGACTACAATCTCGTTGACGCACAGCAGGCCAGGCGAATTCTGGACCGTATTGTCGGCTATCAGCTCAGTCCGCTTCTGTGGAAGAAGGTGCGGCGCGGGCTGTCCGCAGGCCGCGTGCAGTCTGTGGCAACCCGTCTTGTAGTTGAGCGGGAAAAAGAAATCGAGGCATTTGAGCCTAAGGAATACTGGACGTTGGATGTGCATTTGCGCTGTCTGGATAAGCCCGGCTCCTTTACCGCCCGCTATTACGGCGATGGCAAGAAGCGTGAGCTGCACAGCGAGGAGGAGGCACTTCAGATCGAGCGTGATGTTGCAGGCAGGGAGTTTTCCATTGCCTCCATCAAGCGTGCAGAAAAGCGCCGCTCGCCCACGCCGCCCTTTATCACTTCGACGCTCCAGCAGGAGGCGTCGCGCAAGCTCAACATGACACCGCGGCGCACCATGGCGGTCGCGCAGCAGCTCTATGAAGGCGTGGAACTGAGCTCGGAGGGTTCCGTCGGTCTTATTACTTATATGCGAACCGACTCCCTGCGCCTGTCCGAGGAGGCACTGGCTGCTGCGCGCGAGCTGATCTGCGAGCGCTATGGCCAGGCGTACTATCCCGGCACGCCGCGCCATTTCCGTAAAAAAGAAGGTGCGCAGGATGCGCATGAGGCCATTCGCCCCAGTAATGTCCGGCTCGACCCGGAGAGCATCAAGGATGACCTGACCAAGGAACAGTACCGTCTGTACAAGCTGATTTGGAGCCGCTTTGTGGCCTGCCAGATGGCAGACGCGCGCTATGACTCCATGCAGATCGACACCGTCTGCGCGGGACATACCTTCCGTGCAACCGATCAGCTCATGACCTTTGCGGGCTTTACTGCCGTGTATGAAGAAGGCCGCGATGATGAGGCGGAGGAGAAGACTTCTTCGCTGCCTAATCTGGATGGTTCTGAGCGCCTTGTTGCGGACAAAACCGGCAAAGATCAGCACTTCACCCAGCCGCCTGCCCGCTATACAGAAGCGACGCTCGTCAAGGCAATGGAGGAACGCGGCGTCGGCCGTCCGTCTACCTATGCCGCTACCGTGGCCACGATCGAAGCCAGAGAATATGTCATTAAAAAGGACAAACGCCTGTTCCCGACACCCCTCGGCCGCGTGGTGACAGAGCTGATGATAGAGCGCTTCAACGACATTATCGATGTGGAATTTACTGCCCACATGGAGCATGAGCTCGATGAAGTGGAAGCCGGAAAGGTCTTCTGGAAGGATGTTCTGCGCAGCTTCTACGCCGGCTTCCATCAGGAAATGACGGATGCGGAAAAGGCACTGGAGGGAACGCGCATCAAGGTGCCGGATGAAGTTTCGGACGAGGTCTGCAAGCTTTGCGGCAAGCCCATGCTGGTCAAGAGCGGACGCTTCGGACGATTCCTTGCCTGCTCCGGCTTCCCGGAGTGCAAGTTTACAATGCCCATCGTCGAACGCATGCCGGGACGCTGCCCGCGGTGCGGCAGCACCATTCTCAAGAGAAAGTCCCAGAAGGGCTACGTCTATTATGCCTGCGAGCGCGGCGCGGAGTGCGGCTTTATGACGTGGGACGTGCCGACGGAGCAGGATTGCCCCGCCTGTGGTCAGACGATGTTCAAGAAGTCCGGGCGCGGCCGCCTGACGCCCTTCTGCATCAATGAAAACTGCCCCAACTTCCTCCCGGAGGACAAGCGGGGCTACAAGCGCCGGATGCCCAAGGCGACGACGGACACCGTGGAATCGGCGGAGGAGATCGCAGAGGAATCCGCGGAAAAGAAGCCGGCGAAAAAGGCTGCCGCAAAACCGGCGGAGAAGAAGACCGCTGCGAAAAAACCGGCGGCAAAGACAAAAAAGGAAACCAAAAAATGACTGAAGTAAAGGTAATCGGCGCCGGACTTGCCGGCAGCGAGGCGGCATGGCAGCTTGCGCAGCGCGGCTTTCATGTGAAGCTGTATGAAATGAAACCGGAAAAAATGTCGCCTGCACATCATTGTGCGGACTTTGCAGAGCTGGTATGCTCCAACTCCCTGCGCGGCGACCGCCTGGAAAATGCCGTTGGCCTGCTGAAGGAGGAACTTCGGCGCGTGGACAGCCTGATCCTTTCCTGTGCGGATGCGACGCGCGTGGAGGCAGGCGGCTGCCTTGCAGTCGACCGCTACGGTTTTTCTGCGCTGGTCACGAAAAAACTGCGCGAGCATCCGAACGTCGAGGTCATTTCCGGCGAGGTTACGGAAATTCCGCAGGGGCCGGTGATTATTGCTACGGGACCGCTGACCTCGGATGCGATGGCCGATGCCATTCGCGAATATTTCGGAGACGCCGATTATCTGCACTTTTTTGATGCGGCTGCACCGCTGGTGACGGTGGATTCCATTGACATGGACAGTGCGTGGCGCGCTTCGCGCTACGATCGCGGAAGCGCGGATTATATTAACTGCGGGCTGAGCAGGGACGAGTATCTTGCCTTTGTGCAGGCACTTTCTACGGCAGAGGAGGCCGAGGTTCACGGATTTGAGGACGCGGGCGTTTTTGAGGGCTGTATGCCGGTTGAGGTTATGGCGCGCCGCGGAGTGGATACGCTTCGCTACGGTCCGATGAAGCCGGTCGGCCTGCGCGACCCGAAAACGGGCAGAGAACCCTATGCAGTCGTCCAGCTCCGGCAGGACAACGCAGCGGGGAATATCTATAATCTTGTTGGATTTCAGACACATCTGCGTTTTCCGGAGCAGAAACGCGTCTTTTCCATGATCCCTGCGCTCCGGAATGCCGAGTATGTCCGCTACGGTGTGATGCACCGCAATACCTTCCTCAATTCGCCGCAGCTTCTTGATGCTTCCTTTGCCGACCGCAGAGACCCCATGGTTGCTTTTGCCGGACAGATGACGGGCGTGGAGGGCTATGTTGAATCGTGCGCATCGGGCTATCTGGCGGCGGTCAGCATGGCAGCGCGCCTGAACGGCGAGGTGCCGCCGGATTTCGGCCGGGAAACGGCCATCGGCGCTCTGGGACATTACATCAGCGACGGCTCGATCGGGAACTTTCAGCCGATGAACATCAATTTCGGCATCATCGCCCCGCTGGAGCAGCGAATCAAGGGAAAAGCAAATAAGAACCTCGCCATTGCGAACCGTGCGCTTGCGCACATCGACGCGCTGACGGGGAGAAAGAGAGAGGAACAGGCATGAGGATTATCATTGACGCAATGGGCGGCGACAACGCGCCGGACGAGATCGTTCTCGGCGCGCTGCGCGCGGCAAAGGAATACGGAACGGAGATCGTGCTGGTTGGCCGCGGAGAGGACATTCTGCGCGGCATGAAGGCCAACGGCCTGGACAATCTTCCGCAGGGCGTCGAGATCGCCAATGCCGAGGATATGGTTGATATGCATGCTGACCCCACGCAGGTCGTGCAGCAGCATCGCAATTCCTCCATGGTTGTCGGCCTGAAAATGCTGGCAGACGGTGCGGGTGACGCGATGATTTCTGCGGGCAACACGGGCGCGCTCCTGACGGCGGCCACGCTTCTGGTCAAGCGCATCCGCGGCATCCGGCGCGCGGCGTTTGCGCCGCTTTTCCCGACGCGCACCGTGCTGATTGACGCGGGTGCGAATGCGGAGTGTACCCCGGAATTTCTGATGCAGTTCGGCTGCATGGGTTCTGTCTATGCGAAAAAGGCACTGGGAATTGCGAAACCTCGCGTAGCGCTGCTGAATAACGGCGCAGAAGAAGAAAAGGGTGATGAGCTGCATAAAAATGCCCACGCGCTCTTGAAAAAGGCGGACGAAAACGGTCTGATCCACTTTATCGGCAATATCGAGGGCCGCGACGTCCTGACCGGCGCGGATGTGATCGTCGCTGACGGTTTTTCCGGCAACGTGCTGCTCAAGAGTATCGAAGGTACGGCAATTTATATGTCACATATGATGAAGGATATGTTCAAGCGGAATTTCCTGTCCAAAATCGGCTATCTCTGCTGCAGGAAGGGCGTGAATGTGATCCGCAAGACGATGGATTACCGCGAGATCGGCGGCTCTATGCTGGTCGGCCTCAACAAGCCGGTCATCAAGGCGCATGGATCTTCTGATGCACTTGCCATCGTGGGTGCGGTGAAGCAGGCAATTACGGCGGTGGAAAGCGGCTTCTGCGAGGAAATTCGTGCGAATGTTTCCCGCATGACTCTGCCGCGGGAGGCGCAGAATGCAGACTGAACTGGAACGCGCGCTCGGATACGAGTATCACGACCGTGAGCTTCTGCGCATGGCGCTGTCGCATACTTCTTATGCCAATGAGGTCTACAAGGATGCGTTCCAGAGCTATGAGCGCCTGGAATTTCTCGGAGATTCCATTCTGGGTTTTGTGACAGCGGAGTATCTCTATCATAAGTTTCCCAATAAGCTTGAAGGTGAGCTTTCGCGTATCCGCGCGGAGTTGGTCTGCGAAAAGAACCTCGCATTGGTTGCAGAAAAGCTGTCGCTGGGCGATTTTCTGCTGCTGGGAAACGGGGAAGAGCAGACGGGCGGCCGCCAGAGAGCGAGCATTACGTCGGATGTGGTTGAGGCACTGATCGCCGCGGCCTATCTGGACGGCGGTTTTGAGGCGGCAAAACGCATCGTGCGGCAGCATGTGCTGACGCTGCTTTCCGAGGCGGAGAAAACGCATGACTTCAAGACGGAACTGCAGGAGCTGGTGCAGCGGAAAAAGGAGCAGCACCTCTCCTATGAACTGCTGGCGGAAACCGGGCCGGACCACTGCAAGGAATTTACCGTTCAGGTATCTCTGAACGGCACGTCCGTGGGCAGCGGGACGGGAACAAGCAAGAAACGCGCGGAACAGGCAGCGGCACAGCAGGCCATTGCACGGCTTTTTCCTAAAGAAAGAATGTAACAAAAGCGGCTTCCCAATACTGAGAAGCCGTTTTTTGGAACATACTGCAAGAAACAGCGTCAAATTATACAGGAGGGATGCCCAATGTTCGGAAAGAAAAAATGCAAGATTCTGAAAGAAATTCGTCAGAAAATCGCCGATGAAAACGACATTCCCTATGTTACGAGGGAGTGCACCCACAAGGGAGATTGCAGCGGGACCTGCCCCTACTGCGAAGAGGAACTGCGCGACCTGGAACGAAAGCTGGAGAAGCGCCGCCGCCTGGGAAAAACCGTGACTGTCACGGCTGTTGCCGCTGGAATTGCCCTGAACATCAGCGGATGCGTTGATCCGAAGCCTTTTGAACACGCGGTTGGTATTGTGCCAAATTCTGAATCTGCCTGCACAGAGAAAACAGATCCCGCCAGTGGAGACGTCCTTCTGCCGGAGGACGAAACCGACGAGCTGGAGGGAAATATTGCGGCGGAAGAACCCTCGGACGATGGAGAGATATTCGTGATCGGGGAGGTTCCGGTCGAAGATTCGAGAGATTTTGCGCCGTGACGCGCTTTCCGCTGATTGCTATTTCCCGGCTGCGAATGCAGACGGATGGGGTGGGTATTACGTCTCTGATCGCCGGCGCAGGCTGCCCGCTGTCCTGCCGGTGGTGCATCAACAAGCAGGTGCTTGCGGAGAAAAAGCCGGAACTGCTCACGCCGCAGGAGCTCTATGAGCGAGTGCGGCGTGATGACCTTTATTTCCGTGCAACGGGCGGCGGCGTGACCTTCGGCGGAGGAGAATCCCTGCTGCATGCGGCGTTTCTTGCGGAATTCCGGGAGTTATGCCCGGAGTGGAAGATCAATGTGGAGACCAGCCTGAATGTTGCGCCCGAATTGCTTGTACAGTGCATACATGCAGTGGACGAGTTTATTGTGGATATCAAGGAGGCGGACGACGAAATCTACCGCGCCTATACCGGAAAAAGCGGCGCTCAGGCATGGGAGAATCTGCGCTATTTGCTTTCTCAGGTGGAGCCGCAGCACGTTCAGGTTCGGGTACCGTGGATCCCGCAGTTTAACACAGCGGAACATCAGAAGGTGACCGCGGAACGGCTTGCCGCGCTTGGAGTTGAGAGAATCGACCGGTTTGACTATGTTCTGCGCGAAAAAAATCTGTGATAAAACAAATAAGTCCTGTTATAACATTGACAGGATTAAACTGATGATATATACTGAAACTGTAAGAGGCCACTTACATAGTTTTTGGTAACATGTAGTTTTATCTTAAGAATGTGTAGTAGAAGTGAAAGATAAGTTCGAAAAAAGGAGGAAAGCTATGAAAATCAAAAGGCTGATTTGTATGTTTGCGGTTCTGGCGTTCGTTTTGCTTGTGCTCCCCCTGAATTCTTCGGCAGTGGATGCGGAGAGTGAAATTGTAGCGCCCCCAATTGAATCCTACACCTATCCGATCACGCTTGATTCGCCGGAATGGTTCAGCTACACGGTGCTTGAGAAGGTCGAGATGCTTCGCATCCCGGAGGAAATCCTGTCCAGGATGACGGATGAGGCGCTGGTGCAGGCAATAGTGGAGTATCCCTATCTTGTTGATCTTGGCCTTTACGGTACTATTGAAGACGGTGTTTCCGTCTGCCGCGGCTACTTCAGCGCGCTGGATGAGCTGCTGAAGAGGGAGAGCGGCAGGAATGCGCTTGCCGTATCCGGTTTCCGTGCAGTGGAATCGGCCGCAGGCAAGGCCAGTGCGGACAAGGAGGACACGCACAGCACGTTTGTCATGTATCAAATGCAGGAGCTTGTAAACTATCTATGTGATGATTTTGTGATTGACGTCAGGTATGATGAGAATACAGGAGCATATACCGTCACGCGGGAAAGCCTGCGCGGCGCTGCCATTTCTTAACGGCGGGTTCAATCACAGCTTGGCGGAGATCATAAAATTGCGGTAAGGAAGGATGCCCTATGAAAAAGCAAAACTTGCTCATTGCCATTTTCTGCCTCTGCCTGCTCCTCTGCTGCACCGGGTGCGGAGTGGAGGCTCGGCCCTCTGAGAATGCCGGGCAGATGCCTGCGGACAGCCGGACGGATGATCCGACAGAGGACAGCTCGGCATTTCTGAAGCTGGAGGCGAAATATCAGCAGGACACGGATGCTGAGCTGCTGAGAAAAGCGGTCGAGAGCGGAATCTTTGACAACTGGGAGTTCAGCAGTGATTCGTCTGATTATTCCGTTGCCGGCCTGGTTCGCCTGAGTGAAAAATGCGAGCCGCTGTGCGCCCTGCTCAGCCGGCCGTCCGCTATGAAAAGCTTCCGCGAGTGCGGACCGGATCTGATCGCAGAATACTACGCGCAGGAGGAATTCCGGGGTGGGGCGATCGGACTGTATGATGTGATATACCGCGTGCTCTGTCCCGACATGAAACCGCCGGAAGGACTGCTGAATGCCGAAAACTGATTTGTCACATAGCGTCGCCTGCTGTACAGGCGGCGCTTTTCTATTTTTCGTCAAAGACAGAATGCGCAGACTTGCATTTTGACGCGTTTTGTGGTAGGATAAACCGATAATACAATAGGGGTATTGTGCAGATGTATCTGAAGCAGCTTGATATTCAGGGCTTTAAATCCTTCCCGGATAAAACGACGGTCGCCTTTGGCCACGACATCACGGCGATCGTCGGGCCGAACGGAAGCGGAAAATCAAATATTTCAGACGCCATTCGCTGGGTCATGGGCGAGCAGAATTCCCGCTCGCTGCGCGGACAGAAAATGGAGGACGTCATTTTCGGCGGCACACAGAAGCGCGGTCAGGTGGGCTTTGCGGAGGCAACGCTGCTGCTTGATAATTCCGACCGGGCGCTCAAATACGATGCGGATGAGGTTATGATCACACGCCGGTATTACCGCTCCGGCGAAAGCGAATACTATATCAATCGGCAGAGCGTCCGCCTGCGCGATATCAACGAGCTATTCATGGACACCGGCCTTGGCCGCGAGGGATATTCCAACATTTCTCAGGGACGAATTGATGAGATCCTGTCACTGAAAAGTACGGATCGCCGCGAGATTTTCGAGGAAGCAGCCGGAATTTCCAAATACCGCCACCGCAAAGAGGAAACCGAGCGCCGCCTGGCCACAACGCAGGACAATCTTCTGCGCATCGGCGATAAGATTTCGGAACTGGAATTGCAGGTCGGCCCTCTGAAGGAGCAGTCGGAAAAAGCACAGAAGTATTTGACCCTGCGCGACGAGCTCAAGGGCGTGGAGGTCGCGCTGTTTTTGCAGAATCTGGATCGGCTCAGCGCCACCGCGCGCAAAGCGGAAGAGGATTATAATTCCGCCGTTTTCATTTTACAGCGCGAGCATGAAGCGCTTGATCACCTCTATGTGACCTCCGAAACGCTGACTTTCGATTTGCACAACCGTGATTTGCAGACCGATCAGCTTCGTGAAGCAATTGCGCAGATGGAGGCACAGACGCAGGAAATCCGCAGCGGTATTGCCGTCTTGCAAACCCATGCGGAAAACAGCCGCGCCAATATTCAGCGTGTACAGCAGGAACTTTCCGAACAGGACAGCCGCAGCGGCGGCATAACAGAGCAGATTTCCTCCTTGGAAAAACGCATGGGGGAGATTGCACAGCAGCGCGGCGCTTCCGAGCAGGAGCTGCGCGAGGCCGAAGCGGAGGGCAGGCGCCTTGCCGATTCCGCAGATGGCATTACCAGACGTTATCTGGCCCTGCGCGGAGAGCAGGAGCAGCAGCGGGCGGAGCTTTCCGGCCGACAGGCTGACCTTTCGGCACTGCTGGATGCCATGCGTCTGAATGAGGAACGCCGTGCGCAGGCACAGGCAGATGCCGCAGCGGCTGAAGAGCGCTGCGGTCAGACAAAGAAGCAGCTTGATGCGTGCAGACGCGCTCTTTCCGACGCACAGGATGACGCAACTGCCGCTAAAAATACCATCGAAGGCTACCGCCTGCGGGCCAGAACGCGTGCCGAGCGCCGCGATCAGCTCCAGAAGCAGTCGGGAGATGCCGCCGTGTCGCTGGATACCGTTTCTGCAAAGCTGAAGGTCTTTGAGGAGATGGAGCGCGAGTACGAGGGCTTTTCCAAGGCTGTCCGCGTGGTGATGCAGGAGGGAAAGCGCGGCGCGCTGCGCGGTATTGAGGGGCCGGTTTCCAAACTTATCCGAGTTGCGGACGAGTACGCGGTCGCCATTGAGATCGCGCTCGGCAGCGCAATGCAGCAGCTCATCGTGGCCGATGAGCCTGCGGCGAAGGCGGCGATCAGCTACCTCAAACGATCTGACGGCGGCCGGGCTACCTTCCTTCCCATCAGCGTGATTCGCCCGCGACCGCTCGGAGAGCACGGCGTAGAGCAGTCGCGCGGCTTTGCAGGTATTGCTTCGGAGCTGGTGCAGTGCGAGGAAAAGTACGCCGGTATTATCAGCAATCTGCTGGGGAAAACCGTCATCGCGGACGATATGGACGCGGCAATCGCGATGGCCAACCGTTTCGGACATCGCTTCCGCATTGTCACGCTGGATGGGCAGGTCATCAACGCAGGCGGCTCCATGACGGGTGGCTCGGTTTCCAGGAATGCGGGCATTTTGTCCCGTGCCAACGAGATCGAACGGCTGAAGCGCCAGCGCGATTCCCTTTCACAAAAGCTTGCCGGGCTGAAAAATGAGCTGGCCGAGGCAACGCGTCAGGTGCAGCAGGTGGAGTTCGAGCTATCCGCAGAGGAAGGACGCCTGCGCACAGCAGAGGACGAGGTTCTGCGCTTGCAGGGCGAGGAAAAGCAGTATGCTGCGCTGTATGGTGCCATCAGTGATACCATCTCATCTACGCAGGGTGAGTTGGATTCCCTTGCAGTCAGGAATCATGCGGATCAGGAGAGGAGGACGAAACTGGATGCCTTGATCGGTGACTTGACGCTGAAAATCGAAGCTGCGGCCAAAGAACTGGAGGTTCTCTCGGACGGTCAGAGCGTCGCGGCGGAACAGAGCAGCCGCCTTTCTGAGCGGCTGACCTCCATCCGGATGCAGCTCGCATCACTGGATGCGGAAAAGACGACTGCGCAGGATTCTGTTCATCGCCTTCAGGGACTGGAGCAGGCAATGCGCGGCGACCGCGCACAGAAGCTGGCACTGATTGAAACCTATTCCGGCGAGCTTGCAGAGGTGGAGCAGAACATCCGCTCGCGTGAAGATGCGCTGTCGGAGCAGACGGCCGCGACGGAGGTAAAGCGCGGAGAACTGAAAACTGCACTGGAAGAACGCAGACAGGTGGAAGCCAGAAAGACTGCCGCCGAAAAGGATGCGCAGAACAAAAACCGTGACATCCTGAACATGGAACGCGAGAGCGCGCGCCTGGAAGCAAAAAAGACCTCCGCAGAGATGGAGGAAAAGCAGATCATCGACAAACTCTGGGAGAACTACGAGCTGACGCGCAGCACCGCGCCGCAGGCTGCGGCGGAGATCGAAAACGCAGCGGCAGCGGCCAAGCGCGTAGCCGAACTGAAACGGAAAATTTCCGCGCTGGGCACGCCGAATCTCGGCGCGATCGAGGAGTATGCCCGTGTGAACGAGCGCTATGAATACCTGGCAGGGCAGCGTGACGACGTGCTGACCTCCAAGCGTGATCTGGAGGGCATCATTCAGGATATCACGAAACAGATGACGGAAATCTTTACGTCGGAATTCGCAAAGATCAACACCTATTTCGGCCAAACCTTTACAGAAATGTTCGGTGGCGGCAAGGCATCTCTGGAGTTGGAGGATCCGTCGGATCCACTTTCCTGCGGCATTGAGATCCGCGTGCAGCCGCCCGGAAAGCAGCTCAAGACCATCACGCTGCTTTCAGGCGGCGAAAAGGCCTTTGTTGCGATTGCACTTTACTTTGCAATTTTGAAGGTGCGCCCAACGCCGTTCTGTATGCTTGACGAGATAGATGCTGCGCTGGATGACCGGAATGTGGAGCGTTTTGCAAGCTATATGCGCGCCTTCAGCGGCAACACGCAGTTCATCGTCATCACCCACCGCCGCGGCACGATGGAGGAAGCGGATGTTCTGTACGGCGTGACTATGCAGGAGCAGGGCATTTCCAAGATTCTGCACCTGAACCTGAACGAAATGGAGCAGACGCTCGGTATTATCACGGAGGAATAACAACATGGGTTTCTTTGAAAAAATCAAAAACGGCCTAAAAAAGACAAGAACCGCCATGGCCAATACGTTCGGCGGCATCTTTTCCGGCTTTTCCGGTGCAAACGAAGAATTCTATGAGGAGCTGGAAGAAAGCATGATCCTGGCCGATATGGGCGTGGAAACGTCCTGCAAGGCGGTCGAGCTGCTGCGTCAGCGAGTCAAGGAGGAAAAGCTGCATGATGCGGAGGAAATCAGAAATGCCCTCAAGGACATTCTGGTGCAGATGCTGAACGTGGGCGATACCGCGCTGAAGCTGGGTACCCGCCCCTCCGTCGTGCTGGTGATCGGCGTCAACGGCGTCGGCAAGACGACCACAATCGGCAAGCTCTCCCATGTGCTTTCTGCACAGGGGAAGAAGGTTCTGCTGTGCGCCGCGGATACTTTCCGCGCAGCGGCGGCAGACCAGCTTGAGATCTGGGCCAACCGTTCCGGCGTGGATATTGTGCGGCAGCACGAGGGCGCGGATCCGGCTTCTGTGGTTTATGACGCAATCTCGGCAGCGAAGGCCAGAGGAACGGATGTGATTCTCTGTGACACGGCCGGCCGCCTGCACAACAAGGCAAATCTGATGAACGAGTTGGGGAAGATCTCCCGCATCATCGACCGAGAGCTGCCGAATGCGGACAAGGAAGTACTGCTGGTGCTCGACGGAACGACCGGGCAGAACGGCTTGATGCAGGCAAAGCAGTTCAAGGAGATCGCCGGCGTTACGGCGATTGCCCTGACCAAGCTCGATGGTACCGCCAAGGGCGGCATTGTCGTCGCGGTGGCGGATGCCTTACAGATCCCCGTGAAATACATTGGCGTAGGAGAGCAGATGGACGACCTGATGCCCTTTGATGCACAGGCGTTCATTGACGCGCTGATCTGAGGAGGAAAAAAGATGAGAACGGACGGCAGAGCGACAGATGAGATGCGCAAGGTCAAGGCTACGTTGGGCTTTTCCAAATTTGCGGAGGGAAGCTGCCTGATCGAGGTGGGGGACACAATGGTTCTCTGCAACGCTTCGGTTGAGGAGCGCGTTCCACTCCACGTGACGAGCGGCGGCTGGGTGACCGCAGAGTATTCCATGCTGCCCAGGGCAAACCGTGAGCGCAGCAAGCGTGATATTTCTAAGCTGAAGCTTTCCGGCCGCAGCGCGGAGATCCAGCGCCTGATCGGACGCAGCCTGCGCAGCGCGACGGATCTGGAGGCGCTGGGTGAGCGCACGATCACCATCGACTGCGATGTTTTGCAGGGCGACGGCGGCACGAGAACGGCCTCCGTTACGGGCGGCTTCATCGCGCTTGCCCTGGCGTGCCGTAAGCTGATGGAGCAGGGCAAAATCACGCAGATGCCGCTGCGGACTTATGTTTCCGGCATCTCTGCCGGCATTGTCCGCAACGAGGCAATGCTCGACTTGTGCTACGAAGAAGATTCGCGCGCGATGGTCGACCTCAACTGCGTGATGACCGCCGAGGGTGACATCATTGAGTTGCAGGCAACAGGAGAGGGACGCCCCTTTACGCAGGAAGAGCAGCGCAAGCTGATTGCGCTGTGCCGCAAGGGAAATGCCGTTCTGACGCAGATGCAGCGCCGCTGCCTGGGGGCGCTGTGATGAAGTTGGTTGTTGCAAGCAATAACGCACACAAGATTGAAGAGCTGCGCGCAATACTGGGAGAACTCGGATTTGAGGTATGCTCCCAGCGGGAGGCCGGACTGCACATCGAGCCGGAAGAGAACGGTGCGACGTTTGAAGAAAACTCCTACATCAAGGCCAAGGCGACGCTCGATGCCTGCGGCTTTGCTACGGTCGCAGACGATTCCGGACTGATGGTCGATGCGCTCGGCGGCGCGCCGGGAGTCCATTCTGCCCGCTACGGCGGCGAAGCATATAAGTCGGATCGCGCACGTCTGGATCTTTTGCTGCGAAATATGGAGAATCAGGAGAATCGTCAGGCGCATTTTGTCAGCGTAATTACGCTTCTGCTGCCCGACGGAAGAAAGATTGTCGCGCGTGGTGAATGTCCGGGAGAGCTTCTGCGTGCGCCGCAGGGTGAAAACGGCTTTGGCTATGATCCTATCTTTTATATTCCGGAGGCAGGCTGCACCTTTGCGCAGATGCCAGCAGAAAAGAAAAATGAGATTTCCCACCGCGCCAGAGCCCTGCGGCTGCTGGCGGAGAAAATCAGAAAGGGGCAATGGGATGTTGACGAGTAAACAGCGCGCCGAGCTGCGCGCACAGGCAAATACACTGGAAACGACTCTGATGGTCGGTAAGGGCGGCATTACGGAGCAGGTTATTGCGGAGGCAAAAACACAGCTTACCGCGCGTGAGCTGGTCAAGGGCCGCGTGCTGGAGGCCGCGCTTCTCAGCGCGCGGGAGGCTTCCGACGAGCTTTGCGCCGCACTCGGTGCGGAGGGTGTCCAGACGGTCGGTTCCAAATTTGTCATTTATAAAAAGTCGGAGAAGAAGACGCAGGAGGCAGCCCGCGCAGCCCGCCAACTGAAGAAAAAGGCGGAGAATCCTGTTCGCCGCGGGGCGCAGGAGCGCCGCCGCCAGGCGAAGGAGATGCGCGAAAAGCGCAATGAGTATTTCCGTCAGGCTGCAATTCAGGCGGCCATTGACCGCCGGAACGGAAAGAAGTAAGAAATTATGGCAAGAATCGGCATTTTCGGCGGCAGCTTTAATCCGCCGCATCTGGGACACCTGCTGGCACTGCGGGAGTTTCAGGAAAAACTGAATCTGGATGAGTTGCTGGTCATCCCTGCGGGTGACCCGCCGCACAAGGCGCTCGGCGCAAATTCGCCGGACGCGGAGCTGCGCTTTGTCCTGACGGAACTGGCCTGCGTGGATATCCCGAAGTGCTGCGTCAGCGACATGGAGCTGCGCCGGGAGGGTAAAAGCTACACGGCCGACACCCTACTCACGCTGCGCGGCCGCTATCCTGCCGATGAACTGCTTTTACTGATGGGAACGGATATGTTTCTTTCCTTCGAGAAGTGGTACCGCCCGGAGGTTATTACAAAGGAGGCAACGCTCGTTGTTGCACACCGCGCAGAGGACGACCGCGCAGCGCTGGAAGAACAGGCACGCAGACTGCGGGAGCGCTTCGACGCGAGAATTGTCTGGCTGGAAAATACCTTCCTGCCGTATTCTTCCACCTCTGTGCGCGCCATGCTGGCCTTCGGCTGCGGGAAGGACTATCTTGCGCCTCTGGTATATGAGGAGATCTGCCGGCGCAGACTGTACTATGTCGGCCATGATCTGAAGAACCTTCCCTTTGAAGAACTGTCGCGGGTCAGCCTGAGCCTGCACAAGGCAAAGCGTGTACCGCATGTGCTGGGGTGCAGCCAAACGGCGGAAGCCTTCGCAAAACGCTGCGGGGCCGACCCGGATGCCGCGCGGAGAGCGGGAATATTGCACGATGTCACCAAGGCGCTCCTTCCACAGGAACAGTTGAAATTGTGCAAAGAATATGGTATGCTCTACAGTGATTTTGAAGGAACGCACGGCAAGCTCCTTCATGCGAAAACCGGCGCGGCAGTGGCGGCGCGGGTGTTCGGAGAAAGTGAGGAGGTCTGCCAGGCAATCCGCTGGCATACGACCGGCCGTGCGGATATGACAACGCTGGAGAAAATCATTTATCTTGCGGACTATATGGAGCCGAACCGCGATTTCCCCGGGGTGGAAAAGCTGCGTAAGGCCGCGGAAACAAGTTTGGACGCAGCCATGGTCATCGGATTGGAGATGTCCGTCGCGCAGCTTCGCGAGCGCGGCAGGAGCATCGACCCGAATTCGCAGGCCGCTTTGGACTTCTTGAAAGAAAGGACAAAAGAACTATGAAGATTTTCGGCAACAGCAGCCGCAAGCGCCGTGACGCTGCGCCGCAGCGCCGGCAGGAAACGAAAGCCTCGCCTCCTGCTGCCAGGCCAAATCCTTCCTTCGGCGGCAAAAGCTCCGGTGGCCTGACCGGCAGAACAAAGGGACTGATCCTTCTGACCTGCTCGATCTGCCTGTTCCTCGGCACCATCGTGATGTGTCTGTCCATCCTGTATGCCAGCGGTGCAGTTGCCCCGAACTCCGGAAACCGCAATCACAGAACGCAGGTTGGTACGAATCCCAATGGGGCAAGCATTCCGCAGGAGGAGAACAAGGACACCGTTGCGGATACGGACGATGGCGTGTTCAACATCCTCATCTGCGGCACGGACGGCGACGGCGGCCGGACGGATACCATCCTGATAGCAAATCTGGACACTGGTGCGAATACCGTTTCGCTGATGAGCATCCCGCGCGACACTTATATTTACGGCAATTATTATCTGCCCAAGATCAACTCGGTTTACGGCTCGGCAGGCATGGGCGAGAAGGGAATTCAGGCTCTGCGTGAAAAAATCGGCAATACGCTGGGCATCTGGACGGACGGCTATGTCCTTGTTGATTTGGAAGCATTTGAAAAGATCGTTGATATGGTCGGCGGCGTTTATGTTGAAGTCCCAATGAACATGAACTACGACGACCCGACGCAGGATCTGTATATTCATCTGCAAAAGGGCTGGCAGCTGCTCGACGGCGCACATGCCATTCAGCTCTGCCGCTACCGCTCCGGTTATGCCACGGCCGACATCCGCCGCACGGAGGTGCAGCAGGAGTTCCTCAAGGCGCTGGCAAAGAAGTGTGTGGAGACCATCTCCCTTTCCCAGATTCCGCAGTATGCAAAGATATTCTCGGAGTATGTCCGCACCGATCTGACCATCGGCAACATCATTTACTTTGCCCGCCGTCTGACAAAGTGCAATTTTGATGATATGTATACCGTCACGCTGCCCGGTGAGGGCGTGAGCGTGAGCGGCGGCGACTACTATGAACTCTATCCAAATGCAACACTCAAGATTCTGAACGAACATTTTGTCCCGGATAAGAACAATCCGCTGACCATCTACGATCTGAGCATCCGGCAGGTGACCGGTACTTCCCGTGAGGATGATACAAACGATACCACCAGCCGAACAGAGCCGACCGAGCCCTCGACCTCGGAAACGACGGAATCGACGACGCCTTCCACGGAGCCGACTGAAACAGGAGAACCCACCGAATCCACAAAACCGACCACTTCGTCGGATTCTTCCGAGCAGACGGAGCCGACCGAACCCTCATCCTCAGAAACGACGGAGCCGACGGCGCCTTCAACAGAGCCGTCCCCCGAGCCTCCGGACGAACCGGGGCCTCGCGGCTGACAGAAAGGAGAACAACATGGAATATACCCCCAAACAGATTGCCCTGCGGGCGGCAAAGGCCCTCGATGACAGAAAGGGACTCGACATTCGCCTGCTGGAGGTCACGGATGTGACGAGCATCGCGGATTATTTTCTGATTTGCACCGGTACGTCCAATACGCACGTCAAGACCCTCTGCGACGCGGCGGAGGCCGCCGTTGAGGAAATGGGTGAGCCGCTGCTTCACCGCGAGGGACATCGCGGCGGCACGTGGGTGCTGCTGGATTTCGGCTGCGTGGTGGTTCATGTCTTTACAAATGAAACCCGTGAATTCTATGATCTGGAGCGCCTCTGGAACGACGCACAGCAAATTCCGGTGTCCTTTGAGGAGGAAGCAAAGTGAAATACGATTTTACTGCCATTGAAAGCAAATGGCACAAGATCTGGGCCGAACAGCAGCTTTATAAGGCGGAAACCGGCGCAGATCAAAAGAAGTTCTATGCACTGATCGAGTTCCCGTATCCCTCCGGAGCCGGCCTGCATGTCGGCCATGCCCGCCCCTATACCGCGATGGATGTGATCGCGCGCAAGCACCGGATGCAGGGCGAGAATGTCCTGTTCCCCATGGGCTATGATGCCTTCGGTCTGCCGACGGAGAACTACGCGATCAAGAATCACATTCATCCGGCCATCGTCACAGAGAACAACATCAAGACCTTCCGCAGCCAGCTTCAGGCGCTTGGCTACAGCTTTGACTGGGACCGCGAGATCAATACCACTGATCCTAAATACTACAAGTGGACGCAGTGGATTTTCCTTCAGCTCTATAAGCATGGGCTTGCCTATAAGGCTAAAATGCCGGTCAACTGGTGCACCTCCTGTAAGTGCGTGCTTGCCAATGAGGAGGTCGTGGAAAATGTCTGCGAGCGCTGTGGCAGTCCGGTCGTGCGGAAGGAAAAGAGCCAGTGGATGCTCCGCATCACGAAATACGCCCAGCGCCTGCTGGACGATCTGGATGATGTGGACTATGTCGAGCGCGTTAAGATCCAGCAGCGCAACTGGATTGGCCGCTCCACCGGCGCGGAGGTGCGCTTCGCCACCACGCTGGGTGACGATGTCGTGGTTTATACGACCCGGCCGGACACCCTCTTCGGCGCAACGTACATGGTTCTTTCTCCGGAGCATGCCCTGGTGGAAAAATGGATGGATCGTTTGGAAAATGCCGACGAGATCAAGGAATACCAGAAAGCAGCAGCGGCAAAGTCCGACTTTGAGCGTACCGAGCTTTCCAAGGAAAAGACCGGTGTGCAGCTCCGCGGTGTGAAGGGCATCAACCCCGTCAACGGTAAGGAGATCCCTATTTTTATTTCCGACTATGTTCTGGCGACCTATGGCACCGGCGCGATCATGGCAGTGCCTGCCCATGACGAGCGCGACTGGGAGTTTGCCAAGAAGTTCGGCTGTGAGATCATCGAAGTCGTTAAGGGCGGCAACGTCCAGGAGGCAGCCTTCACGGATTGTGCGACCGGCGTGATGGTCAATTCCGGCCTGCTTGACGGCATGAGCGTCGAGGAGGCAAAGAAGGCGATCGTTGCCTATCTGGAGGAGAAGAAACTCGGCGAGGCGAAGGTCAACTTCAAGCTGCGCGACTGGGTGTTTTCCCGTCAGCGCTACTGGGGAGAGCCCATTCCCATCGTACACTGCCCGAAGTGCGGTACCGTTCCGCTGGATGAGAAGGATCTGCCGCTGCTCCTGCCGGAGGTCGAAAGCTATGAGCCGACGGACGACGGCCATTCTCCGCTTGCCAATATCACCGATTGGGTGAACACCACCTGCCCGTGCTGTGGCGGCCCTGCTAAGCGCGAAACGGACACCATGCCGCAGTGGGCCGGTTCCTCGTGGTACTATCTGCGCTATATGGATCCGCACAATGATGAGGCACTGGCCAGCCCTGAGGCTCTGAAATACTGGAGCCCTGTGGACTGGTACAACGGCGGCATGGAGCACACCACGCTGCATCTGCTCTACTCCCGCTTCTGGCACAAGTTCCTGTATGACCTCGGCATCGTGCCGACGAAGGAGCCTTATGCCAAGCGCACGAGTCATGGCATGATTCTCGGCGAGGGCGGAATCAAGATGTCCAAATCCCGCGGCAATGTCATCAACCCGACGGATGTCATCCGCGAATTCGGCGCTGACACGATGCGCACTTATATTATCTTCATCGGCGACTTTGAGAAGGCGGCAACCTGGGCGACCAATGCGGTCAAGGGCTGCAAGCGCTTCCTTGACAAGGTCTGGAATCTCGCCGAAACCGTAACCGATCACGAAACGGCTTATTCCAAGAAAAACGAGGCCATCCTCCATAAGACCATCCGTAAGGTCACGTCCGACATCGACGCGCTCAAGGGCAACACTGCGCTTGCTGCGCTGATGACCCTGACGTCCACCCTGACGGACAACGGCTGTAATGCTGCGGAGCTGAAAACACTCCTTCAACTCCTCAGCCCATTTGCGCCGCATATCTGCGACGAGATCTGGCAGCTACATGGCTTTGAGGGCATCTGCTCCGTTTCTTCCTGGCCAACCTATGACGAGGAAAAGTGCAAGGACTCCGAGATCGACATGGCTGTGCAGGTCAACGGCAAACTCCGCGGCACCATCCATGTTGCGGCGGACCTGGACAACGAAGCGGTCATCGCTGCGGCAACGGCAGACGAGAAGATCGCTCGCTTCTTGGAAAAGCAGGGTGGCTCCGTTGTCAAGACCATTGTTGTGAAAAACAAGCTGGTTAACCTGATCGTAAAATAATGCCAGTCCGCCGGGAGGGTTCTCCCGGCGGATTTTGCGTGATGTCTCGGAATTAGTTTGACATTCCGACCGTTTTTCGCATATTTTTCCCCGAAAGAAGCGTACAATACGGGAAAACGATACGATCTATCAACCTTGGCGGAAAATATGACAAATCTATCAGTATTCCGCTGAAACGGTTGAAATTTTTGTGCAAAGTTGTATAATAGATAGCGTCAGTTGGTAAGGGCAAGGCCTGCTTTCATAAAAGCCGCTTTGCCCCTGCAAAAGGACGCAAAGAAATCACTGGGACAAAGGAGCACGTATGAATGGAGCAGATAATGCACAATTCCCTGAAACGGTTTTCCTTGGGGGATGAATCACGGGCCTACACCTTCCTTGGATGCCATAAAGCAGAGCAGGACGGCGTTCCCGGGTATGTTTTCCGCGTCTGGGCACCGCATGCGCAGGGCGTGAGTGTGACCGGCGACTGGAATTTCTGGAATCCGATGGATATGCCGATGACCCATTTGGAATATGGCGTTTGGGAGGCGTTTTCTATCTATGCCAAGGAGGGCGACGCTTATAAATTCTGCGTCCGCCGCGCCGACGGGAGCACGGTCTACAAGTCTGATCCCTATGGCTTCCGCAGTTGCAGCCTGCCGGAGACCTCCAGCAGAATCTGTACGCTGGAGGGTTATACCTGGGGCGATGCTGCCTACCGCCGCCAGCAGGGAAAGCGGAAACTGCTGGACAGCCCGATGAACATCTATGAGGTTCATTTTGGCTCATGGCGGCGCAAGCCGGACGGAAGCTGCTATAATTATGAGGAACTGGCAGATGAACTGGTGCCCTATCTTAAAGAAATGGGCTACACCCATCTGGAGCTGATGCCGCTTTCTGAATATCCCTATGACCCCTCCTGGGGCTATCAGGTGACCGGATATTATGCGCCCACCTCGCGTTATGGAGAGCCGCAGCAGTTAATGCGCTTTGTGGATAAATGCCATCAGGCAGGCATCGGTGTCCTGCTGGACTGGGTGCCGGCGCACTTCCCCAAGGACGAAAACGGCCTTTATGAATTTGACGGCACCTGCTGCTATGAGTTGTCCGACCCCATGATGAACGAACATCCGGACTGGACGACGCGGGTTTTTGATTTCGGCAAAGGCGAGGTGCAGTCCTTCCTGATCTCGAATGCCGTCTACTGGATGGAAACCTATCACATAGACGGCCTGCGTGTGGATGCCGTTGCCGCGATGCTCTATCTTGACTATGGCCGCAAGGAGTATCATCCCAATAAATTCGGCGGCAAGGAGAATCTGGAGGCGATTGCCTTCCTGCGCAAGCTCAACCGCGCGATTTTCTCCGCCCGACGCAACGCGATCACGGCTGCGGAGGAATCCACCGCCTACCCCATGGTGACAAAGCCGGATTACGACGGCGGCCTGGGCTTCCTCTACAAGTGGAACATGGGCTGGATGAACGATATGCTGCGCTATATGTCCCTTGACCCGCTCTTCCGCAAGGGAAGCCACAACAATCTGACCTTCTCCATGACCTATGCCTATTCGGAGAATTTCATCCTCCCGCTTTCACATGATGAGGTCGTCCATGGCAAGGGCTCACTCATCAATAAAATGCCGGGCGAGTACGACGCGAAGTTCAGCAATCTCCGCGTGCTGTACGGCTTTATGATGAGCCACCCAGGCAAGAAGCTCAACTTTATGGGCAACGAATTTGCGCAGTTTATCGAGTGGCGTTATGACCAGCAGCTTGACTGGATGCTGCTCGGTTACGACCGGCATCGTCAGATGCAGGCCTACGTCCGCGATCTGAACCATTTCTATCTGGACAACAGCAGCTTGTGGAACAACGACTCTGACTGGAATGGCTTCCGCTGGATCGCACCGGACGACTGCGACAACAGCATTATTTCCTTCCGGAGAATCGACCGCAGAGGCAGAGAACTGATCGTGATCTGCAATTTCTGTCCGGTCGCGCGCACCGGCTATCGCCTCGGCCTGCCAAAGCCCGGCGAATATCAGCCGGTATTCAACAGTGACGATGTCGCTTATGGCGGCAGCGGGATGGAACTTCCCAATGTCATAGCAGAGAAAGAATCCATGCACGGCTTATCCTATTCCGGCGAATTTACGATTCCGCCGCTTTCGACAACCTTCTACCGCAGAAAGGTCACACCGAGAAAACAAAAAAAGGAGAATTGAGCATGAACTTTCAGAAAAAACACTGCGTTGCAATGCTTCTTGCCGGCGGCCAGGGCAGCCGTCTGATGGTGCTGACGGAGAATACCGCCAAGCCTGCCGTTCCCTTTGGTGGAAAATACCGCATCATTGATTTCCCGCTTTCCAACTGCGTCAATTCCGGCATTGATACCGTCGGTATTCTGACGCAGTATCAGCCGCTGGAGCTGAATGAATACATAGGCAATGGCCAGCCGTGGCGTCTGAACCGCAGCCATGGCGGGGCGCAGGTGCTGCCGCCCTATGCCAGAAGCAAAAAGTCCGAGTGGTATAAGGGAACGGCGAACGCTATCTATCAGAATATTCCCTTTATCGAGCGCTATGATCCGGATCATGTGCTGATTCTCTCAGGCGACCATATCTATAAGATGGACTATGCGGCCATGATGCGTTTTCACGAGCAGAAGGATGCCGATTGCACCATCGCGGTGCGTACGGTTCCGCTTGAGGAGGCCAGCCGCTTCGGTATCATGAATACCCGGGAGGACGGCGAAATCTACGAGTTTGAGGAGAAACCCAAAAAGCCGAAGAGCACGAATGCGTCCATGGGTATTTATATCTTTAAGTGGTCGGTTCTGAAAAAGTTCCTTATTGCGGATGAAGAGGATCCCAAGTCCGAGAACGATTTTGGCAAGAACGTAATCCCGGCGATTCTCGCAGCGGGCCACCGCCTGTTTGCCTATCAGTTTGAAGGCTACTGGAAGGATGTCGGAACGATCAATTCTCTCTGGGAAGCCAATATGGATCTGCTCGGAACAGAGCCTACTTTCAATCTCAACGGCGAGAAGGGCAAGCGGATCTATGCCAGAAACTACGCTATGCCGTCGAGCTTCATTGCAAAAAAATCCAAAAATATCAATAGCCTGATTGCGGAGGGCTGTGAGATCTTCGGCTGTATTTCCCATTCGGTCATCTCCACCGGCTGCACGGTGGAAGAGGGCGCGATCGTGGAGGACAGCGTCATTATGCCGAACGTTCGCATCGAAAAGGATGCGATCATCCGCCATGCCATTATTGGCGAGGACTGCCGTATCTGCCGCGGCGCCGTGATCGGCGGCTCCTTCGCCGAAGGCGAGGAGAAGAAAATCAGCGTTGTCGGAAAAGCGAAAACCGTCGCACCGAATTCGGCTATCATGCCGGGCGAGATCCGCTGAGGGAGGGATAAATCATGACTGCAATGGGAATCGTATTTGCGAATATTTATGACAGCTCTCTTGGCTCCCTGACCAATAAGCGCACCATGGCTTCACTGCCCTATGGCGGTCGTTACCGCCAGATCGACTTCTCCCTTTCCAACATGACGAATTCCGGCATCCGCCACATCGGCATTATTACAAAGCACAATTACCAGTCTCTGATGAATCATATCGGCTCCGGGCAGGAGTGGGATCTCGACCTGGCCGACGGCGGCCTGGAATTTCTGACGCCGTTTGCCATGGGTCACAACGGCTCCTACCGCGGCAAGCTGGAGGCGATCAATTCCGCAATGTCCTTCCTGGAGGATTCAGTGGAGGACTACGTGATCCTGGTCGACAGCGGCGTGCTCTGCGCCATGGATTTCCGCAAGCTGCTGGCGGATCATATCGCCTCCGGTGCGGATCTGACGGTCGTGACCAAGGAAGGTATTGCCAACGGGAAAAAGCAGCTCGATCTTGCGGTTCGGCTGGATGAAAAGAATCAGGTGACGGATCTGGCGGTCGATTACTGCGCAGGGGAGGAGTACTTTGCTTCCATGGGCATTTTCGTCATCAGCCGGAAACTGCTGATGCACGAGGTGACTGAGGCGGTGGCGCACAACCGCTATCACTTTGAGCGCGATCTTGTCATGCACGGCTTTGCCGAAGCCGAGATGAAGGTCAACGCCTATCGCTTTGGCGGCATTGCACTGTTCAATGAAAGCACAACGGAGTTTTACCATAACAGTCTGGCGCTGATCCGTCCGGAGGTTCGCTACGGCTTGTTTGGCAGCGGTTTGACCATCTATACCAAGGTGCGCGATGAGGTTCCGACCTACTATGGTGAGCACTCTGAGATCGACGACTGCATCGTTGCCGACGGCTGTACGCTGGAGGGGAAAGCCAGTAATTCCGTTCTCTTCCGAGGCGCGCGTCTGGAGGTCAATGCGGAGATTCGCGACTGCGTCATCATGCAGGGCTGTGTGATCGGCGAGGGCGCAGATCTGGAGTGTGTTATTCTGGATAAAGACGTTATCGTGCGTCCCGGCGCCGTTTTGCGCGGCACGAAGGATCATCCGCTGGTATTTAAAAGAGGAGAAGTGGTATGAAAATTGCAATGGTCGCTTCTGAAGCGGCACCCTTTGTCAAGACGGGCGGACTGGGCGATGTCATGCAGGCACTGCCTGAGGAGCTTTCCCGGATCAAGGGAAACGAGCTTGTTCTGCTCCTTCCGTACTATAAAAAACTGAAGCAGGACCCGAATCTTCCTGTGGAATATGTCGGCTCTTTTAATATGGAACTGGCGTGGAGGGAAAGCTATGTCGGCATCCTGCGCCTGAAATCCCGCCGGAAAAAGCTGCAAATCTATTTCATCGACAACGATTACTATTTCGGCGCGCGGAACTCCATCTACGGAGATTTTGACGACGGCGAGCGGTTCGCTTATTTTTCCAAGGCCGTTCTTGCAACGCTGTATTATCTGGATTTCAAGCCGGAGATTCTGCATTGTCACGACTGGCAGGCTGCTATGGCGGTGGTCTATTACCGCGCACTGTACCATGACTGGAGCCCGGAAACGAAGACCGTTTTTACCATCCACAATGTGGAGTATCAGGGCTGGGCGGACGAGGCCTTCTTTGACAATACGCTTGGCCTGCCGGAGGAATATCGTGCAAAGCTCACCTTCGACGGTGCGATCAATATGATGAAGGGCGCCATCGAGGTATCGGACATCGTGACGACCGTTTCCAAGTCCTATGCCGATGAGCTGCGCTATCCCTATTATGCGCACCGGCTCGACGGAGTGCTGCGCAACGCGTGGCTCTGGGGCATCACCAACGGCATCAATACGGAGACTTTCAATCCGGAGACGGATAAGGCAATCGGCACGCACTATTCTGCGGCGCACATGGAAGGAAAATGGGAAAACAAACGCGCGCTTCGCGAGGAACTCGGCCTGCGGACGGATACGGATGCACCCATTCTGGCGATGGTCACGCGTTTGGCGGGGCACAAGGGAATTGACCTGCTGTGCTATATCTTCCAGCGGTTGATGGAGCGGGAAGTGCAGCTTGTCGTTGTCGGCACGGGAGACCGTCAGTACGAATATGCGCTGAGCGCCTTTGCGCGTCAATATCCCGGCAGAGTTGCCGTGCGGCTGTGCTTCGATCAGGAACTTGCGTCGCGCATTTATGCCGGCGCGGATATGTACCTGATGCCGTCGAAGTCCGAGCCATGTGGTCTGTCGCAGCTGATTGCCATGCGCTACGGCACGGTGCCCATCGTTGCCGCTACCGGCGGCCTGCGCGATACTGTCCCACCCTATAATAACGAGACGAAGGAGGGCCGCGGCTTCACCTTTCAGAGCTATAACGCGGATGATTTCCTCGGCGCCATCGACCGTGCGGTCGGCCTTTACTATGGAGCGCGTGAGGAATGGAACGAACTGGCAAAACGCGACATGGAGTGCGACTTCAGTTGGCAGCAGCCTGCCGCGGAATATATGCAGCTTTATACCGAGCTGCGCAGCAAATAATCCCCGGAGGCTCCATTTTCGGAGCCTCCACAGACAGACAACTAGGAGGCAACTATGCAGAAAACAAAACAGACAGTGAACCCCGCTCGCCCGGAGCTGACCGTTAACCCCAAAGAGGCGATGCAGGACGCACTGCGCCGTATTTTCGGCTGCGGTCTGGAGGACGCGACAGAACGGCAGGCATACCGTGCACTTTGCACGGTCGTGCGTGAGCTTCTGGCAGAGAAGAATCGTGTTTTTCAGGAGCGCTGCGCCGAAGAGCAGAAAAAAGAAGTATATTATATGTCCATGGAATTCCTCGTCGGCACGAGCCTGCGAAACAACCTGTTCAATCTCGGCGTAGAGCAGGAGTATCGCGCGATGCTGAAACAGGCGGGGATCGACATTGATCACCTGTATGCCATGGAGCCGGACGCCGGCCTGGGCAATGGCGGCCTTGGCCGCCTGGCGTCTTGCTATATGGATGCAGGTACCGGCCTTGGTTATCCCATCACAGGCTGCTCCATCCGCTATGAGTTTGGTATCTTCCGCCAAAAGATCGTCGATGGCTGGCAGATGGAATTTCCGGACAACTGGCTGGATATGGGCGACGTGTGGCTCCATACCCGCGAGGACGATGCGGTGGAGGTCAAGTTTGGCGGTGAGGTTCGTGAATGGATGGACAACGGCCGCTTCAAGGTCGCGCAGGTCGGTTATAATTCTGTTATTGCCGTGCCGCATGATATGTATATTTCCGGCTATGACAGCGACGCTGCCAATCGCCTGATTCTCTGGAGCGCTAAGCTGCCGCAGAGCTTTGATATGGCGGCTTTCTCTCGCGGCGATTACGTCCGCGCGCTGGAGCAGAACGCGATGGCGGAGACCATCTCCAAGGTTCTCTATCCGGCGGACGATCATATCCAGGGCAAGCGCCTGCGCCTGAAGCAGCAGTATCTGCTGGTTTCTGCCTCCTTGCAGAGTATTCTGAAGAAGCACTACAAGAAATATCATACCTATTCCAATCTGGCCGATAAACTGGCCATCCACATCAATGACACCCATCCGGCGCTCTGTGTACCGGAACTGATGCGTCTGCTGATCGACGAGCATGATTTCGGCTGGGATGAGGCGTGGGAGATCACCTGCAACACCCTGTCGTATACCAACCACACCGTCATGAGTGAGGCATTGGAGCGCTGGAACGTTGATCTGTTCCGCGAGCAGCTTCCGCGGGTCTACTCCATCTGTGTGGAGATCAATCGCCGCCTGATCGAGCGCCTGTGCGCGGTCTATCCCAACGACTGGGGCAAGATCAATTACATGGCGGTCATTGCAAACAACGAGATCCGCATGGCGAATCTCTGCCTTGCGGCCTGCCATGCTGTCAACGGCGTCTCCAAGCTGCACACGGACATCCTGCGCAACGGCATTTTCCGCGATTACTGCCAGATTACGCCGGATCGCTTCCTGAATGTGACGAACGGCATCGCCTACCGCCGCTGGCTCTGCCAGTCTGACCCGCTTCTGACGGACTACCTGACGAAACTCATCGGCGACGGTTTTAAGCGAGATGCGCGTGAGCTGGAAAAGCTGATGAAGTATGAGAACGACGAGAAGGTCCTTGCCGAGCTGCGCAGAATCAAGCATAAAAACAAGGAACGTCTGGCCAAGCTGATCGAGGAACGCAACGGCATCCGTGTCGATCCGAATTCCATTTTTGATATTCACATCAAGCGCCTGCACGAATATAAGCGCCAGCTTCTGAATATTCTGCATGTACTGTATCTGTATAATCAGATCAAAAAGAATCCGGACGCGCCTTTTGTGCCCAGAACCTTCATCTTTGCGGCCAAGGCCTCTGCCGGTTATATCCGCGCAAAGCAGACGATCAGCCTGATCGTGGCGGTTTCCAACTTTATCAATGCAGATCCCGAGGTCCGCGATAAGCTCAAGGTCGTCTTTATTGAAGACTACAAGGTTTCTCTGGCAGAGATCATCATCCCTGCGGCGGATATCTCTGAGCAGATCTCCGTTGCGGGCAAGGAGGCCTCCGGCACCGGCAACATGAAGCTCATGATCAATGGCGCCGTGACCATCGGCACGCTTGACGGCGCAAACGTTGAGATCCATGAGCAGGTGGGGGATGATAACATCGTCCTGTTCGGTATGAAGGCACATGAGGTCGACGAGCTCTGGCAGCGCGGCTACGATCCCAACGAGTTCCTCACCCCCGAGCTGCGCGAGGTTCTGGATATGCTGACCTCCGGCGTCCTCGGCCAGCGCTTTGACGATTTGGTCGATTCGCTGCTGACCAAGCGCTTCGGCGTGGCTGACCCGTATATGACCATTGCGGACTTTGCAGACTATGCAAGAGCGCAGAAGCAGGTTTCTGAGCTCTATCTGGACGAAAAGAAGTTTGCACAGATGTCGCTGGTCAACATCGCCAAGGCTGGGATTTTCTCCTCTGACCGCTCCATCCGGGAGTATGCGGAAAAGATCTGGGATCTGGACTGATGCGAATTCTGTTTGACAGCAGACAGGAGCAGTACAAAACCCCGTTCGGAACGCTCCGAACGGGGGAATCCTGTGTTTTGCATATGGAAATTCCCACAGGCTGCGGAGCAAATTCCGTAACTCTGGTGGTTGAAAACTGTGAAGAACAGTCTTACCGCGAGTTCCCCTTTATAAAGGAGGGGAGCGACGGCACATACGACACATGGAGCTGCCGCTTTGCACTGGACGAGCGGGGCCTGTATTTTTACTGGTTCCGCATCGGAAAGCCGCATGGCAGCTTCCGCCTGTTCCGCCAAGGCGACCAGACCAATATGGAGGCAGGGGAGAAGTGGCAGGTCAGCGCCATTCCGGCTGACTTTACGGTACCGGACTTTGCGCGCGGCGCGGTCATGTACCAGATTTTCCCGGACCGCTTCCATCAGGTCGGCCGGTGCGACCTGACCGACAAGCTTCAGCCCTTCTGGATCCATCAGAAGCTCTCCGACACGCCGCAATACACGGCCGACGCGGGCGGCAACTGGTGCAGCGATTTTTATGGCGGCAATCTGGCGGGAATCCGCGAGAAGCTTTCCTATCTTCGCACGCTCGGCATCAAGGTTCTCTATCTGAATCCTGTCTTTATGGCATACTCCAACCACCGCTATGACACGGCGGATTATAAACGCATCGACCCCATGCTCGGCACGGAGGAGGACTTCGCCGCGCTGTGCAGCGATGCGCACGCGCTGGGAATGCGCGTCATACTCGACGGCGTCTTTTCCCACACCGGAAGCAACAGCGTGTATTTCGACGCCAAGGGCGTGTTCGGTAACGGCGCGGTTTCCAATCCGAATTCGCCCTACCGCTCCTGGTATCGCTTCCGCCATTATCCGGACAGCTATGATTCATGGTGGAATATGCCGACACTGCCGAATATCGAGGAGCTGTCTGAAAGTTATGTAAACTACATCATCGAGGATGAAGATTCCGTGATTGCGCACTGGCTCCGCTTGGGCGCGGACGGCTTCCGGCTGGATGTGGTTGACGAGCTGCCGGATGATTTTGTTCTGAAATTCAAGCGCCGCCTGCGTGAGCTCAAGCCGGATGCGCTTCTGATCGGTGAGGTCTGGGAGGATGCGTCCAACAAGCGTGCCTACGGCGTTTCAAGACGGTATTTTGTCGATGCGGAGCTGGATTCCGTGATGAACTATCCCTGGCAGAAGGCAATCATCTCCTATGTCACCGGCGCAGACGACGGTGCGGGATTTGGCGAGTGCATCATGCGCCTTGCAGAGAACTATCCGCCGCAGGTGCTGTCCTGCGTGATGAACCTGCTGGGAACGCATGACACGATGCGCATTCTGACGCGGCTGGGCGGGGAGTTCCACGGCTCAAAGGAGGCGTGGGCAGAGTACCGCCTTTCCCCGGAGGCTCGGAAAACGGCAGGGGAGCGCTTGCAGCTCGCGGCATTTTTGCAGTTTACGCTGCCCGGCATGGCGAGCATCTACTACGGCGACGAGGCCGGCATGGAGGGCGGAGAGGACCCCTTCTGCCGCCGGTACTACCCGTGGGGCGAGGAGGACGAAGCGCTTCGCAGTTACTTTGCGGCGCTCTGCCGCGTGAAGAACGAGACGCCTGCGCTGCGCGACGGAGACATTCGCGTGCGAATCGCCGGGGGCGGGAGGCTCTGCTTCGTCCGCCGGACGGACGCCTGCGATGCGGAGGTTTACGTGAACCAATCGCAGAGCAACTGGCAGCTTCCGGAGAACGGCGTGCTCCGCTTTGGCGGCGGGATCGCCTGGACGGACAATGCCGGGATCACCCTGCGTCCGGGCGGATTTGCGCTTCTGCTGCGGAAGAAAAATAACGCGGACTCCGCAAAGCCGGATACGGCTGCGGAAAAGTGAATAATTATCAATCTCAGGCGTGTGCGGCAGACTGGTTACAGGGCCGCACAGCGCCTGAAATCACATTCTGTGGTGTCGTTGCCCAGCGGCGGACGGCATATGAGATGTCCCGCCAAAGCAGTGACTTGTGAATTTTCAATGAAAATAATGCCTTGAGACGGCGGCTTGCTATAAAAATTCACGGAAGTTGCGAAAAGCGCAAAAAAAATCATTTTTTAGTTGATTCTCACAACCAAATGTGCTATAGTATTAACAAATCATGAATGTATTTCTTGCATCAACGAGTGTCCGCCAAGGGTGTACAAAAATTTTTATTCCCGATAATTTTCTGTGGCAACACAGTGAATTATAAAATTATGTAGGAGGAAAAGAAATGAAGAAGAATCTGACAAAGCTCTTTGCTCTGCTTCTTGTTCTGGCCATGATCACCGTCATGTTCGCAGGCTGCAAGAACACCCCCAACGAGCCTACAGATCCCAGCAACTCTGACGCTTCCGATACTCCCTCTTCCGAGAATACCGAGAAGCACGAAAGCAAGGTTATCTACGGCAGCGACACCGAGCTCTCCGGTGACCTTGGCAACGCATGGTGGACCAACAACGCCACCGATAAGCTGATTCGTGACCTGACCAACGACTACGACGTTATCGTTTTTGATCAGTTCGGCCAGATGCTGACGAACAACACCGTTTGCGAAAGCGTTACGAATGTCGAGAACGAAGACAAGACCGCTACTTACACCGTTAAGATCAAGCAGGGCCTGACCTACAGCGACGGCACTCCGATCACTGCTGCTGACTATGTTGCTTATACTCTGGTTGAATACGCTCCCGCAACGCTGGAAGCCGGCGCTACGATTTCTGCTGACTCCGTCGTCGGTGCTGTTGAGTACCAGTCCGGCGAGTCCAAGGTTATCTCCGGCATCCGCCTGCTCGACGAGTACACCTACTCCATCTCCATCACGGAAGAGTACGCCGAGTACTACTACGGCCTGACCTACGCTTCCCTGTCCCCCCTCTACCTGCCGATGTACAGCTCCGCTGCTCTGACGGTTAAGGACGACGGCGAAGGCGTATACCTGGACGGCGGCGAGCTGAAGGCTGAGGAAGTCAAGGCTTCTCGTTATGTCTATGAGAACCGTGTCACTGCCGGCCCGTATGTCATCAAGAACATTGATACCGGCGCTCTGACCGCTACCCTCGAGATCAACCCCAACTACGCAGGTAACTTCGAAGGCCAGAAGCCTTCCATCAAGACCATCGTTATTGTCAAGTCTGAAGACGATTCCAAGATGGACGCTTTCTCCACCGGTGAGATCACCTTCCTGTCCCAGCTTTCCGACGGCGACCAGATCAACGCCGCTCTTGAGCTGACCAACGACGGTAAGTATAACTACTGCCACTACACCCGTAACGGCTACGGCAAGATCGTGTTCCAGTGCGACGGCGGCCCCACGCAGTTCCAGGCTGTCCGCCAGGCTGTTGCTTACCTGCTTGACCGCGAAGAGTTCACCCACACCTTCACCGGCGGCTACGGCTCCGTCGTTCATGGCCCGTACTCCACCGCTCAGTGGATGTATGAAGAATCCGAAGAGCTCTTCAATGAGAAGCTGAACACTTACTCTTACAACCCCACCAAGGCTGTCGAGATCCTCGAGGCTGACGGCTGGACCCTCAACGCTGACGGAACTCCCTACTCCGGCACCGGCGTCCGCTATAAGGAAGTCACTGCTGAGCAGGCAGGCGACTATGCTCTGAACGTTAAGCTGGCTGACGGCCGCATCCTGATGCCGCTGCACATCATGTGGGCTTCTTCCGAGAACAACCCCGTTTCCACCCTGCTGGCTACCATGCTCACCAACGGCAAGCAGACTGCAGATGCAGGTATGGTCATCGAGCAGAACGTTATGGCGTTCTCCGAACTGCTGAACTGGGTCTACCGCGACACCACTGTCGGCGATCAGTACGGCGTTTTCACCTACGGCATGTTCAACCTGGCTACGGGCTTTGCCGAAGTCTATGACTATTCCTTCCAGTTCAATTCCGATCCCGAATCCAAGTATGTCAAGATGGGCTTCAACCAGAACTACATCTACGACAAGGAACTCGACGATCTGTCTATGGACATGGTCTACAAGGTTGCACCTGGTGATGACGCAGGCTTCCTGGATTACTTCCAGAAGTTCATCATCCGTTGGAACGAGGTTCTCCCCGAAATTCCTCTGTACTGCAACGACTACCACACCTTCTTCCCGTCCTGGCTGAAGAACTACAACGAGTCCAGCATGTGGGACTTCCAGAAGGCTATTCTGTACGCTTCCATCGAGAACGCAGAATAATAGCGATCTTCCCCTAAAATCCAGCGACGGGGCGGCAGTCCGCCCCGTCGCTTGCGACATCTTATTTTACGTTTCTTTTCCGATTCAGTGTAGCAAATTAAACTCGAAAATCTTAACCCCGCACCGGGGTTTTTTGATACATTATTTTATAAGATACTAATAGAAAAGGAGGGTATGCGGATGACCAAATACGTATTTAAGCGACTGCTTTACATGGTTATCGTGTTTCTGCTTGTTTCGCTGCTGATGTATTCCATCTACAACCTGATCCCTACCGACCCGGCGCGCGCCCAGCTTGAGCCACTTAAGACGACGCTGAAGCCTGCCGAGTATGAGCAGCGATATCAGATGCTGCGTGAGCAAATGGGCTTGAATGACCCTCTGATCGTCCGTTATTTGCGCTGGATGGGTTTGTACCCGGATGTGAACGGCGCGTTTAACGGCATGCTTCAGGGCAACTTCGGCTATTCTCAGATTTACAAGAAGAATGTAATCGAAGTGTTGCCGTCACGTATGCTCAACACGATTTATATCAATATTTTTTCGACCATTGTTGCGCTTGCCATCACCATCCCGCTCGGCATTTACTGCGCCGTCCATAAGAGAGGTGTAACCGATAAGGTTGTGCAGGTCGTCTCCATCGTCGGTTATTCTATCCCGGTATATATTATTGCCCTTGTCTTTATCTGGCTGTTCGCCGTCGTTCTTGGGTGGCTGCCGGTCTTTGGCATGGGGACACCGGGCAATAACTTTACGGGCTTCCGCGCCTTTATTGACAAGGTCTATTATATGACTTTGCCTGTCCTGGTTATGACGGTCGGCTCTCTTGGCGGCATGACCAGATATGTCCGCGCGGCCATGATCGAGGCTCTGGGCATGGACTGCATCCGTACCGCACGCGCCAAGGGCCTGCGGGAAAAGGTGGTTGTCTATTCCCATGCGTGGAGAAACGCGCTTCTGCCGGTCATCACGGTTCTGATTGGCTGGTTCATCAGCATCTTCTCCGGCTCTCTGATCATCGAGCAGATGTTTGCACTGAACGGCATGGGTCAGCTCTACTATCAGGGCCTGCTCAATAACGACTTTGAGCTCGCACTGGCAATCCAGATGTTCTACGTTTTGATTGCCCTGATCGGCCAGCTCATTACCGACCTGAGCTATGGCCTTGTTGACCCGCGTGTCCGCGTTGATAAGTAAGGAGGTTTGGAAATGAATAAGAAGAAAAAACCCGGCCTCTTTACAAGACTCTTTGGCAACCGCAACAAAGAGCGCGATTTTATGAAGGAAGAGCAGCTTCAGAGCCCCGGCCGCCTGATTGCAAAGAACTTCCTGCATAACCCTCTCGGCATGATCGGCCTGATCGTATTTATCATTATCTTTATCTTTGTTATGGTCGGCCCCTATTTCTCTCAGCTTGATCTGTCCTATCAGGACAATACCCAGCTCAATGTCCCCCCCGGAAAGAACATGATGTCCATTCCCAAGGGCCTGCGCGGAAAGGTCGCTGACATCTCTCCCGGCACGACCTACGGCGTCGGCGTCGACACCGACGGCAAGGTCTATACCTGGGGCTATACGAAGTTTACGAACTCCATCGACTTGAAGAATGTTCCGGAGGAAGTCCAGAATACCAAGATCGTCAATGTCGCAGCAGGCTACGATCATATCGTCGCACTGGACGATAAGGGCGCCGTTTACGTCTGGGGCAACACGCGCCTGAATCAGGACAAGCTTCCCAACGATATTGCCATGGCTACGGCATACGGCAAGGATCTTGGAATCAAGCAGATCGAGGCCAGCAACCAGTTCTCCGCTGCCGTTACCGAGGACGGTCATCTGTACCTTTGGGGCAATGGCAACGTGGCGGATATCAAGGTGCAGAAGGAATACCAGGGCAACATTGAAAAGGTCGCGCTGACGACCCGCGCGTATGTTGCCCTGACGAAGGACGGCGCTGTTGTCTACGCCGGCTTCCAGAAGGACAACGCTCTTGTTCACATTCCGGAAGGCCTCTCTTCCGGCGTGGTCGATATTGCGGCCTCCAGCAATGCCGTTGCCGCTGTGAAGGAAGACGGCACGGTCGTTGTCTGGGGCAACGCTACAAACGGCGAGGGCAATGTGCCCGAATTTGAGAGCAAGCCCGTCGAGCTCTATGGCGGCCGCTATCACTTCACTGCGCTTATGGACGACGGCGAGGTCATTTCCTGGGGCGATAACACGCATGGCCAGGCTGATGTTCCCGCATCCGTCAATGACAATGAAATTGAAACCGTCTATGCCGGTTTCTATCAGAACTATGCCATCACTACGACCGGCGAGGTCGAGACATGGGGTCTGGACGGTTACTTCTGCGGCACTGATGCTCTGGGCCGCGATGTCCTCAACCGTATGATCAACGGCGGCAAGGTCACTATGACCGTCGGCGCGATCTCCGTTATCATCGAGCTGATCATTGGTATCATCCTCGGTGGTCTGGCCGGCTACTTCGGCGGCTGGGTGGACAATATCATCATGCGTATTTCCGAGGTGGTCGGCGGTCTGCCGTTCCTGCCCTTCGCCATGATCCTTTCTGCGATCATCGGCACGCGCATCTCGGTCGAACAGCGTATGTACCTCATCATGGTCGTGCTTGGCGTTCTGTCCTGGCCGGGAATCTGCCACCTGATCCGTGCGCAGATCTTCTCCCAGCGCGAGCAGGAGTATGTCACTGCTGCGCAGGCTTTGGGCGTTCGTGAGAAGAGCATCATCTTCCGCCACATCATCCCCAATGTTATGAGCCTGATTCTGGTCAATGCGACCCTGAGCTTTGCAACCTGCATGCTCACCGAGTCCAGCCTTTCCTACATGGGCTTCGGTATCGCAGAACCGACGCCGACATGGGGCAATATGCTCACCGGCGCGAACAATTCCATCGTTATCCAGCAGTACTGGTGGCGCTGGGTCTTCCCGGCAGCGATCTTCGGCATCTGCACTATCTGCATCAACCTGATTGGTGATGCACTGCGTGATGCGGTCGATCCCAAGTCGGCGGAACGGTAAGGAGGGGTTTTAATGGCATTACTTGAATTGAAAAATCTGAAAACCTTCTTCGAGACCAAGCGTGGTACCGTTAAGGCCGTCAATGGCGTCAGCTATTCTCTCGAAGCCGGCCAGGTTCTTGGCGTTGTCGGCGAATCCGGCTCCGGCAAGAGCGTTTCGGCTATGAGCATCCTTCGTCTGCTCGACGGCAACGGCTATATTGATTCCGGTGAAATTCTCTTTGACGGCATTGACCTGACCAAGCTCTCCATGAACGAAATGTACAAGATCCGCGGTAATGAGATTTCCGTGATCTTCCAGGAGCCGATGACCAGCCTGAACCCCGTGTTCACGGTCAGCCGCCAGATTTCAGAGCCCCTGATGATCCATCAGGGTATGAGAAAACGCGAAGCTGCAAAGAAGGCAGTTGAGCTGCTTTCTGACGTCAAGATTCCGAATCCTGAGGTCGTTGCAAAGCAATATCCGCACCAGCTCTCCGGCGGCATGCGGCAGCGCGTCATGATTGCCATGGCGCTGGCCTGCAAGCCGAAACTCCTGATCGCCGATGAGCCGACCACTGCACTTGACGTGACTATTCAGGCGCAGATTCTCAAGCTTATGAACGAGCTGCGCGAAAAGAATGGCACTGCCGTGCTGTTCATCACGCATGACCTTGGCGTTATCAACCAGATGGCGGATAACGTTGCTGTCATGTACTGTGGCCAGGTCGTGGAATACGCTCCTGCGGAGACGATTTTCCACAGCTGTGAATATTCTCATCCCTATACGGAGGGCCTGATGCTTTCCATTCCTCGTTTGGATACTCCCAGCAATACCAGACTGGAAGCAATTCCGGGTGCCGTTCCGCATCCGCTGAATCTTCCCAAGGGATGCAAGTTCGCCCCGCGCTGCAAGTATGCTACGGAACGCTGCAAGGAGGAAGAGCCGGAACTGATCCATGTGTCCGATACTCAGCAGATTCGCTGCTTCTACCCGAAGAAGGAGGACAGAAATGGAAAATAAAGATAAGAAGGTTCTGCTTCGCATCAGCAATCTGAAGCAGTATTTCCCCCTGAAAAAGGGCCGCTTCGTCAAGGCAAATGACGGGATTACCCTCGATATTTATGAGGGTGAGACCTTCGGCCTCGTTGGTGAGTCCGGCTGCGGCAAGTCCACCCTCGGCCGTACCATTCTTCAGCTATATCATCAGACCTACGGCCGCACGATGTATTATGGCCGTTCCCTGGATGACCTTGCTCCGAAGTATGTTACCGATACGGTCAAGCACCTGAATAAACGCCGTATGAAGCTCAAAGAGTTGGTGGAAAAGCGTGACAAGCTGGAAGCCCACTATGCAAAGCTTTCCGAAAAAGAGCAGTACGCCATGCATACCGAACTGGACACGGCACGCAAGCTTGCGGAGGACGCTCTGCTTGATATCACCAAGATCATCGGCGGTTTTATCGTTGTTGAGGATCTGACTCCTATCACTGCAATCTACAGTAAGGGATATGGCGTCGCGCGGAAGCTTTCTGCGCTGGAAGAGAAGCGTCAGAGCCTGCAAGTTGATGTTGATGATGCGGAATATGCAGTCAAGACTGCCAAGGAAGCAGGCAAGACGCCGAATGCTGCAAAGCTTGAGCGCGCCCAAAGCCGTCTGAAGGAGTGCGACGATGCGATTGCTGATCTCCATAAGCAGCTTTCCGAAATCAGCGATGAAATCCAGAAGATGCGTGAGCCCTATGCCTCTGATTCCGAGTTCCAGAAATATGAAGCCTACCGCGATGACGGCATCGACCTTGCCCGGCTGACTTACAATGAAATGCGCCGTCTTCGCCGTGATATGCAGCTTATTTTCCAGGATCCCTATTCCTCTCTGAATCCGCGCATGAGCGTTGGACAGATCATCAGCGAGGGTATGCAGGCGCATAATATGATCAAGAAAAAGGACGCCCGCATGCAGGAAATGGTTCTAAAAGTGATGGATGAGTGTGGCCTGGCGCCTTACTTCCTGCATCGTTTCCCGCACCAGTTCTCCGGCGGCCAGCGCCAGCGTATCGGCATTGCCCGCGCACTGGCGACCAACCCGAAGTTTGTGGTCTGTGATGAAGCGGTCTCCGCACTGGACGTTTCCATTCAGGCACAGATCATCAACCTGTTGCTTGACCTGAAGGAACGCGAGAATCTGACCTATATGTTCATCACGCATGACCTGAGTGTTGTCAAGTACATTTCCGACCGCGTTGGCGTTATGTATCTCGGCTCCATGGTCGAGTTGGCAGCGGCAGATGAGATTTTCCAGCATCCTGTGCATCCATATACCGAAGCGCTTTTGAACGCAATTCCGACTACGGATACCGTCGGTGGCAGAGAGCTTTCCATCCTGGAAGGTGATATCCCCAGTCCGGTTAATCCGCCGAAGGGCTGCAAGTTCCATACGCGCTGCAAGTATTGCACGGAGATCTGCACACAGGTCGTCCCCGCATGGGAAGAGGTGCGTCCCAATCACTTTGTTGCCTGCCATCATAAGCTCAAAATCAAGGAGTAAGTTCCATGCTGTTTCAGCGAAAAGTTGACCGTGCAATGCGGCTGCAAAAGGAAGAAAACGACAGAATCGACCGGGAGCATCTCCCGGAGGATAAGGACAAAATACCACTTGAGAAAAAAGATACGTGGGCGATGATTCTTTCCGCGTGGCTCGTTTTCCTGCCAATTGCGATTGTCGTACTGCTTGTGATTGCTTTTGGAGCGTATTTCCTGTTTATCCATTGATGCAGAGAGGCTCACCGACTTAGCCGGTGAGCCTCTTATGATTATACCCGGAAGGAGTCACGCGTGTATATTAACACGTTCAAATACACTCCCAAGGATGCGAGCTGCTAGCTCTGTACCGAGTATGTGAAGAAGCTGGGAGGCACCCCGTCGTCACAAAGTCTGCGACTTTGCGGACCCCCGAACCTGCTGCCCGTGGCTGGCCGAGCGCATCGAGGCCGGTGTGGTCGGCTACCGTAAAGCGGTCTTAGAAACTTTTCCCCATGAACGCCGTTTGTTCCCGCAACGGAACCTGTTGATCAAGCACTATCCCTGAAGCCTCTGGAGCTGCGAGCAGCGTGAGTGCTGAATGCAGTACCGGTGCGCCGTGCAGGGCTACCGCTGCCGCAGGGATACCAACGCCTACTACGCTGCTATGTACCTGCGGACCTCCAACGACGATATTTATCGCCGCACGGCTAATTGCTTCTGCAAGGACGGGATCGAGATGCAGACCTTTCAGGATGCGCTCAAGCAATACGCAAAACGAAAAGACAAGGACTTACGGAAGCTGATGCGCTATG